>JABEVH010000034.1 GCA_013043915.1 Pseudomonadales bacterium | reverse complement strand
ATCATTTCCTCCTTGCCTCGCTGGTTACTGCACACCCGAGCCCAAATCGTTATCCCTAGTGTGTGGGAAAGGTTTCTGCCTCACTTAGTTTCAGATATCATTACCGATCATCTCAACATTCAAGTATCTGATCGCCTTATTCCCTTGCCTGATCATGGTGGGCGATTGAGTCTGAGTGACAGTGAAATTATCGTACTTCCAGCTCATTTCCTGCACTCTATAGGTAATTTCAGCTTTTACGATGTACACGCTCGTATTCTGTTTAGCGGAGACATTGGTTCTAGCGCTGCGAACCAATCATCCGGGTTTGTAAGCGATTTTGAAGCCCATACGGCTGCCATGGCGCCCTTTCACCAACGCTATATGTGTTCAAATCTTGCAGCTCGCTACTGGGTAGCCATGGTCAGACGACTCGACGTAAACATGATCATTCCACAGCATGGACCAGGGTTTTCAGATCCTGTCATGATAGAGAAGTTCCTGAGTTGGCTTGAACTCCTGCCCACTGGCCTAGACGTCCTCGACCCTAATCTCTATCAGATACCGAAGAAAACTGACGACAATTTTAGGTAAAGCATTAAAAACCTGACTACACTGATGCTATCGCAGGCCCGATAACGACCATGAGCCCGGACGAAGATATACTCTTTTTGACTGACAACGATGATTACCCAGTAACGGGTAGTTCAAGTAACTGGCGTATTCTGGTGGTGGATGATGATGCTGAAGTCCATCAGGTTACGCGTTTGGTTTTGGGAAACACCCTGATACTGGGATGTGGGCTGGATATCGTTGACACTTATTCGATGGCTGAAACCAAACAGGTCCTTCAGAAGGATAAGGATTTTGCAGTCGTTCTGCTTGATGTGGTGATGGAAACACCCAGTGCAGGTCTAGACCTGATCATATTTATTCGAAAAGAACTAGGCATGGATAATGTACGCATCATTTTGCGTACCGGACAGCCTGGATATGCTCCAGAACTTGAAGTTTTTTCGCGCTATGATATTAATGATTATCATGCCAAAACCGAGCTGACTCATGCGCGACTGATGACCGCCATGACTTCTGCTTTACGCGCTTATCAGCAGATACAGGCCAATATCGAGAGCCGTGATCTGATGACTCGTATTGTCATGGCATCAGCAACGCTCAGTGAACATCACACACCTAGCTCGCTGGCCATACAAACGCTGGTAGCGTTAGTTGATATTTTTCAGTGCCCTGTTTCCGGCCTGTTTGCAACTCAAAATCAATTCCAGATCAAAGAAATCGAGTCAGGTCCATTTGATTTAAGCGGAGAAATAACTGAACCTGAACCCATGGATTCAACCCGGGAAGTGAATGAACTAAGACCATTTAATTCAACTAGCGAATTGAGCGAATCAAGACCGCAGGATTCAGCCAGCGACTTAAGTAATCTGGAACTATATGTCACGGCAGGTACAGGCCGCTTTAGACATTTAGCAGGACTGAAGCTGAGTGACCTTAATCCTGACGACACTGAACTGGTCAAAAGTTGCCTAGAGCTCGCTCAGGATGTATTTTTACAAAAACGAACTGCGCTTTATTTGTACGGTAATTTTATCGTTGCTGTGGTTATCATTGATTTTGATGACGACATAAAACCCTTGCAGAGACAGGCATTACAGCTTTTTTCTGCGAATCTTGCCTCAGCCTACGCTAGTGCTAACCTCTTTCAAAAGTTAAGCGATAATGCTGACCTAGACCTGTTAACAAGGCTGTCTAATCGCCAGTGTTTCATCCGAGATTTAGACGATTTGTCCATGGGTGACACCACAGACATGACACTCGCTGTACTAGATATCGATCATTTCGCTGATCTCAATGACGGGCTGGGACAAGAAGTTGGTGACAGTTTGCTGCGTGCAGTGGCTGAACGATTGACAGAAGCCCTACCCAATTGCTCTACCGCGCGTTTGGGTGGAGATGTTTTTGCCATGGTTGGAGCCAATACCCTGATTAATGACCAAAGCCTGCTACGTCTTTTCGACTCTCCCTGTAAAGTCGATGACAATCAAATCCCCGTGAATGTCACGCTGGGGCTTTATCGTCTACCCTACACTAAAAGCAATGGCCAACATTCCTACACTAAAAGCAATGGCCAAGATATGCTTAAATCTGCAAATATCGCATTGAATCGTGCCAAGAAGAGCAAAATTTCCCATTTCGAGTATTTCCTGCCCGAAATGGAGAAAGACACACGTAAGCGTCTAAACATCGTCAGAGAACTCCGCGTTGCCTTTGATGATCATAAGCTGGATGTGTGGTATCAGCCACAGGTGTGCTTGGCTACCGGTAGGGTAAGCGGTATGGAGGCTTTGATTCGATGGCCTGATGGTCGAGGCGGATTCGTATACCCTCCGGTCGAATTTATAGAATTGGCTGAACATTCGGGTTTAATTGTTGATATTGGCCTAAGAGTACTGGAAAAATCTGCGGAAACATGGATGGAACTGAGATCCAAAGGCCTATCGCCAGAACGCATTGCCGTGAATGTCAGCATGCCTCAATTCCGTACCACCAGCTTTGTCAAAGATGTTGCCGAAGTTATCGAATGTACCGGCCTACCTGCTTCATGCCTGGAACTCGAAATCACTGAAAGCATTGCTATGGACGAACCCAAAGTTGTGCAGCAAAGTTTTCATGACCTCAAGGAAATTGGCGTACGATTGGCTATCGATGACTTTGGTACCGGCTATTCCTCCATGGGACATTTGCGCCTTTTACCCATAAATACCATTAAGATAGATCAGATGTTTGTACGCGAAATTGCCAATGGACAGAGCATATTCGCAGAATCCATCATTACCCTCAGCAAACGGCTAGGAGTAGAAACTATTGCTGAGGGTGTCGAAACCCAAGAACAGGCCGATTTCCTCTTGCAACAAGGCTGCAGGGATGCTCAAGGCTGGCTTTACGCCAAAGCCATGCCAAAAGATGAACTTGAAATTTGGCTCAAAGATAACCTTCGACACCACTGAAATGTTCACTCCGTTGGTCCTTCCTCCACTTCTGACCATGATGCGAGAACTGGTGGCTATACCTTCCGTAAGCTCTTCTCACCACCACCTCGACATGAGCAATCTGAATATCGTCAACTTACTGGCCAGCTGGGCTGAGCCCTTGGGTTTTCGTTGTGAAATTCTGCCCGTCAGCCCAGGAAAATATAACCTGCTTGCCACCTGTGGCCAAGGGCATGGCGGCCTTCTGTTATCCGGACATACGGACACCGTCCCCTACGATGCTCAAGGTTGGATATCTGATCCTTTTAAACTTATACAACATGCAGACAAGCTGGTTGGACTGGGCATTGCCGACATGAAATGCTTCTTTGCTATGGCACTTCATGCTGTGGTGAAGTTTAAGCCTGAACAGTTTAGAGCACCCCTGATGTTATTGGCCACCTGCGATGAAGAGAGTTCCATGCGTGGTGCTCAAGCCTTACGCCAGGACCAATTTCTTGGTATAGCTCAAGCCGTCATAGGCGAGCCCACCGGGCTCAAACCTGTTCGCATGCATAAGGGTATCCTGATGTGCCGTCTGCGCGTACAAGGGCAAAGTGGTCATAGCTCAAATCCTGACCTGGGCCATAATGCACTGGAAGCCATGCATCACATGATACAGAGCCTTTTGGACTACCGGACAATCATACAACAGCGCTATCAACAACCTCTCTTCAGCGTACCCTATCCGACCATGAATCTCGGGTGTATTCATGGTGGCGACAACCCCAACCGAATTTGCGCTGAATGTGAACTGCAATTTGATCTGCGACCCTTGCCCGGCATGGATACAGCTGATCTGTTTCAAACCCTGCAGACTCAGATCACCCATATAGCAGAGCGACACCAAGTACAGGCTACCCTCGAACCACTTTTTTCTGGCACACCACCCTTTTCCTGCCGAAGCGATGCGGCCATTATACAGGCGTGCGTTAACCTAACAGGCGCCGAGGCCAGGGCCGTGAGTTACGCCACGGAAGCTCCTTACCTGAGCGCACTGGGACTAGACACTGTCATCCTGGGAGCTGGTGACATCGACTGCGCCCACCAGCCCAACGAGTACCTTGACCTAGATCGCATCACGCCCATGACCCGGATCCTTGAACAACTCATTAACCATTTTTGCTTGCACTCTACCCAGGTGCTTTCACCTTAGAGCAAGTCAGCATAGAATGTTGTATCGCATTCATGGAATGGATTACGGTGCCGGATAAATCAAGCCCCTCACTAGAAGCCATGACGGAACAGTATGTGCACTGGTTCCGCAATTCAGCTCCTTACATTAACGCACACCGCGGCAAGACGTTTGTGTTGCTCTTTGGTGGCGAAGCTGTCAACGATGATAGCTTCAACCACACGGTACACGACATCGCGTTGCTACATTCTCTGGGCATCAAACTGGTGCTGGTGCATGGTGCTCGCCCTCAAATCGATGAGAACCTTCTTGAATATGGGCTAACCACGCCTTTTCAGCAAGGTGTGCGCATAACCACACGTGAATCTCTGCGTTGTGTACTTGATGCAGTAGGCTCTGTCAGAATCCAAATTGAAGGGCTCTTATCCATGGGGTTGGCAAATTCTCCCATGTACGGTGCACGTATCGATGCAGTCTCTGGCAACTTTGTAACAGCTCGCCCCTATGGCGTTCGTGACGGCATTGACTATTGCCTGACCGGAGAAGTTCGCTCGGTCGATGTCGATGCTATACAAAAACAGCTGGATAATCGTCATATAGCTATCCTTGGCCCCATGGGATACTCACCCACCGGCGAGGTTTTCAATCTTCTGGCTGAAGATGTTGCTGTGCATGTAGCCCAGGCTTTACATGCCGACAAATTGATTTGTCTTTCTGAGTTTGATGGGCTGGAAAAAGACCATCATTTACTACGAGAGCTGATACCCAACGAAGTTGATCAGTACCTGCGCGACAAGTCTTTAGATAACGAACTATTACGTTATCTAAATGCCGCACGCACTGCATGCCGAGGTGGTGTCCGTCGAATCCATATCGTCTCTTATCGTCGCGATGGTGCCCTGCTACAAGAACTTTTCACGCGGGATGGCTCTGGCACCTTAATCACACAAGATCCTTATGAAGAAATTCGTTCAGCAGAAATCGAAGATATAGGTGGCTTATTGGAACTGTTACGTCCCATGGAGGAAGAGGGTATCCTGGTTCGCCGGTCACGCGAAAAACTGGAAAACGAAATCAATCAATTCGTAATCATTGAACGCGACGGGATGATCGTTGGTTGCGGAGCACTCTACCCCTTGCCGCAGGATGAAGGCCATGACAGCTCAGGTGAAATAGCCTGTTTAGCTATACATCCCAACTACCGTCGATCATCACGCGGCTCAGAACTTCTGGATTTTCTAGAAAAACGAGCCAGTACCCGGGGCTTGAAACGACTTTTCGTACTCACTACCCGAACAGCACACTGGTTCATGGAGCATGGGTTTGAGGCGACCAGTGTCGATGACCTGCCTTCCTCCCGAGTCGCTCTGTACAATCTGCAAAGAAACTCGCTAGTTTTTAGCAAACAAATTTAGCGCATTCTCCCTGCCATCATAATTATATGGAGTCTTGCATGTCGTTTATTTCTTCATTGCGCAGGCTGTGCTACACCGCTTTGTCGCTGCTCTGCCTGACTTCATTATCCGCCTACTCCGACTCACAAACCGATGCCATTGCAGCAGCAGGTTGGCACCTAGCTAAAAACGATCATATTCATCACATTCAGGCTTACCTGCGACAAGATCCCGGCAAGCGTCTTAAGAGTTTTCTAATCGAAGCTGACTTCCAAGCCCCCCCCGATGCCGTGGGTGGTGTGTTGATTGATTTTGACCATTTTTGTGACTGGATCTACCGTTGCGGAGAAGCCCGTGTCATACAGCGTATTTCTGACACCGAGTATCAAATCTACATCATTCATGATGCACCCTATGGCATCACCGACCGCGACACCATTATCCATGGCTTAGCCTACCGTGATGACCAGCGCCATGCTGTCATCGTCAAAACCTGGGAAGAGCAGCATCTCCTCCCCGATCAGCCGCATTACGTACGCATGATCAATGAAGAGCTGGAATGGATTTTTACACCCGGCCCGGATGGAACGATGCACCTAGAACTCGTGGGCTATGCTGATCCAGGCGGATGGATCCCTCGCTGGATCGATAATCTGGTGCAACTCGATGCCCCCTATTACTCTGTGCGTGGTTTATTACGTATGGTAAAAAAATCCGAATACAGTGATGGCAAAAAACTGCCTGAAGCAGTGCAGAACCTGTGGCATGGACTGATAAAACCCTGATTAAGATGAGTACAAACTGATGAGCGATCATGATATACGTAAACACTCCTCCCAAGTAGTGGATGGTATAGAAGCGGCCCCCGGAAGAGCCATGTTGCGGGCAGTAGGCTTTACTGACGAAGATTTCCTGAAACCACAGATAGGCATAGCCTCGACCTGGGCCATGGTAACACCTTGTAATATGCATATCGATCGCCTAGCTCGTGAAGCTGAACATGGCACAACTGAAGCTGGCGGCAAACCCGTTATTTTTAACACCATTACGGTATCGGATGGCATTGCCAACGGCACGGAAGGCATGAAGTATTCCCTCGTCTCTCGGGAAATCATCGCTGACTCGATCGAAGCCGTAGCTGGGTGTGAAGGCTTTGACGGTCTCATCGCTATTGGTGGATGTGATAAAAACATGCCTGGATGTGTCATGGGTATGGCACGCCTTAACCGTCCTTCTGTTTTTGTCTATGGCGGCACGATACAGCCAGGCAAGGGACACACTGATATTATCTCGGTATTTGAGGCCGTAGGTCAGCATGCTCGTGGAGAACTGAACAGCATACAGGTCAAGCAAATTGAAGAAGTTGCTATTCCTGGCCCAGGTTCATGCGGCGGGATGTATACCGCAAATACTATGGCCTCAGCTATTGAGGCTCTGGGAATGTCCCTACCTGGCTCCAGTGCCCAGGATGCTATTTCTGCAGCTAAAACCAGCGACTGTCAACGAGCTGGTGCAGCTGTCATGAATTTATTACGCCTTGATATAAAGCCACGCGACATTATGACACGCAAGGCTTTTGAAAATGCCATACGCGTTGTCATCGCTCTTGGTGGCTCAACCAATGCTGTTTTGCACTTGCTCGCTATGGCTCATAGTGTCGATATACCTCTGTCCCTCGATGATTTTGTAACTTTGGGCAAAACCTCCCCGGTATTGGCCGACCTACGCCCATCAGGACGTTACATGATGAGCGAGCTAGTAGCCATCGGAGGGATTCAGCCTCTGATGAAACGCATGCTGCAACAGGGTTTGCTGCATGGTGACTGTATGACTGTTACGGGAAAAACCCTAGCGGAAAACTTAGCTCAGGTTGATGATTACCCTGCCGGGCAAGATATTATCCGTGACTTTGATCATCCGATCAAAGCTGATTCGCATCTGGTAATTTTGAGCGGAAACTTGGCAGAGGAAGGTGCTGTTGCCAAAATTACGGGTAAAGAGGGCCTGAAATTCTCAGGTCAAGCCAGAGTCTATGATAGCGAAGAACTTGCTTTGGCTGGAATACTTGGCGATGAGGTTCAGGCAGGTGATGTGATTGTCATTCGTTATGAGGGGCCTCGTGGCGGTCCTGGAATGCGTGAAATGCTCTCTCCTACCTCTGCCGTCATGGGCAAAGGCTTAGGGAAAAGTGTAGCCCTGATTACCGATGGTCGCTTCTCCGGTGGCTCTCATGGCTTTGTTGTTGGTCATATTACACCCGAAGCTTATGAAGGGGGGCTATTGGCCTTAGTTGAGCATGGTGACAAGATTTTTATCGATGCATCAACACGCAGCTTGCAGCTGCAAGTCAGTGAAGAAGAAATCGCACGACGACGTTTAGCCTGGAAAAAACCTGCACCTAAGTATCGCCGCGGTGTTTTGGCCAAATATGCA
This sequence comes from Pseudomonadales bacterium, assembly GCA_013043915.1. GTDB lineage: Bacteria > Pseudomonadota > Gammaproteobacteria > Pseudomonadales > Moraxellaceae > JABEVH01. The sequence continues at coordinate 2,231 of JABEVH010000034.1, read as the reverse complement.
GCGACAGCCACCAGTGCTTCTCTAGGAGCGGTAACCGATAAGCTAGACTAAATAGGCACCTTACTGCCTGCAAAGATGCCGGTTCTATGCTTGACTGTAAGTCTATACTGCATAGGACTCGGCGGATATGCCGGACTTAGCTGCCTTAAGGCAACACCGTTCCCACAACCTGATGAAACTGCCCCTGCGAATCATTGTTGGGATGTGGCTGTCTTGTGTGCTTGTGCTTTCTGTGGTTCTTTCCCATTATGGGATTGTATTTGAACCAATTTTTGATATTACATGCATTTTTAGTACCTGCTTTGGCGGCTGGTTGGCAGGGTTTTGGCTTTGGCAACGCAGGGAGGCGGCTTCCTTACCTGAACCAGATGCCACCCTACAGCCTTGGAACCACTATCTCCCTAACACTTGCCTCGATGAGGCTCAGTTAGCTGTTGCCATTCATGATCTTGGCCATCGATGCCTCTATGTAAATACATGTATGGTCGACCTGCTAGGGTATGAATCATCCCAGCTGCGTCGTGTGAAGTTTATGGACATCTTTCATCCTGATGTCCGTGATCTCACCCTACAGTCCTGGCTACAACTTGAGCAAGGACAATGTGCTTACGTTAATTTTGAAACACGCCTTCTCAAGGCTAATGGCTCCGTCATAGATGCACAGATACTGGCTCACTCACTACGCAATATCGATGGAGCTATCGACACAATCGTCAGTTTTACCCTTGATATCAGTGATCGCCGTAGCATGGAGCGACAAGCTCGCGCCCAGCAAGATGTCATGATGGCCGTCATGCAGCATGCCACAGAGGGTTTGTTACTGCTGGATGGCCTTGGACGCATCATCCTGGCCAACCCAGCAGCATCCTCGCTGTTCTCTCAAGAAACTTCCCTGCAAGGACAGTCCTGGCAAGATGTTTTTCAAGCAGAGACCCTTGATGAAGTTTTGGTGCTAGCCGAGACCCCTCCACGCCGCCCCCACACCATCAAACTCAAGCATCGAGGACTTGACACCCTCCTTGAAATGAATTTATCACGTCTTGAGATACCCAGCAGCCCCTGCTGCTGGGTGATGGTGCTACGTGACATATCGGCAACCAAGTCAGCTGAAATGCAATTACGTACAGCCCGAGACAAGGCTGAAATGGCTTTACGCAGCCAAGCCGATTTTTTTGCCATGATCTCCCACGAGATCAGGACACCGATGAATGGAGTCATCGGTACCGCACAACTACTGGCCCAAACGCCTCTGCAAGGTGAACAGCGCTCATATGTGCATACCTTGGTCAACTCAGGCCAGCAGCTCTTAGAACTGATCAATGACATTCTTGATATGTCTCGGCTTGATGCAGGAAAACTCGAACTGGAATACCTGGACTTTGATCTACAAAAATTACTAGAAGAAGCACTGGACCTGCATCAGTCACGTGTTGCTGCTAAACCGGTACAACTGAGTGTCCACTGGGCCCCAGGCACATTATTTCATGTCAAAGGTGACATACAGCGTTTGCGTCAAATCCTGATGAACCTCGTCGGTAATGCCATTAAATTTACCCAGCAGGGCAGCATTCATCTTGATGTCGCTGCCCGCCAGCAGGGTTCTAAGCAGGTTAAGCTGTCCATTACTGTTGAGGACACCGGCATAGGTATCCCTGAAGAACATATTCAGAGGCTATTTGTCAAATTCTCCCAAGCTGATGCTTCCACCAGCCGAAGATTTGGCGGAACAGGGCTGGGGCTGGCCATCTGTAAAGCCTTGGTAAGCCTGATGGAAGGGGATATCTGGGTACGCAGTGTCGAAGGACAAGGAACAGTATTTGGATTTTATGTCATGCTTGAGCTCAGCACGCAGCCCATCACTCCATTGCTTATGCCCTTGCTGGGAACTGGAAGAATGTGGCTGGTAGATGAACTTGCAGGTCATCGCGAGCAGGTACGTCTACTGTTTTCATCTCCTTGGCGGGTGACGGAAATGCGTCACTTATCTTCTGGCTACGCCGAGCAAGAAGATACACAACCCGACTTGATATTATTAGATGACTCTCCGAGTAACCGCCAACAATGGGCCGCTTTATGGCCCATGCCTCCTCGCCCAGCATGCCTGTTGCTCACAACCACGTGGTCACCTGGGTTAGAAAGTGAATTACTTGACCTTGGTTTACAAGGCTATCTCATCAAACCCTTGCGAGCTGAACAAATGCAAGCAGCCTTACAATGGCTACAAGAAGGGT
>JABEVH010000033.1 GCA_013043915.1 Pseudomonadales bacterium | reverse complement strand
TGCAAGTATGCCCATGATCAGTCCCTCGAAGCGAAGGGTAACTTGGCTGCTGCCAGCAGACAGCCTAGGGCGGTTGAAGCCAAACGCTCACGGCTTCCGTCGGAGCGACTGGTCAAGATTACCGGAACCCGCGCACCGAGCACCAAACCGGACGCGCTGGCGCCCGCAAGATATTCAAGTTGTTTGGCCAGCATGTTACCCGCCTCCAGATCCGGGACCAGTAAGATATCAGCCTGTCCTGCTACTGAAGAAACGATATGCTTGACCTCAACGGCATGCGGAGAAATAGCATTGTCAAATGCTAGGGGGCCATCCAATTCTCCACCCGTGATTTGCCGCCGATCTGCCATTTTACATAAAGCAGCTGCATCCAGGGTCGAGGGGATGGTTGGGGTTACGGTTTCAACTGCCGACAGTATGGCTACTTTTGGATTTTCAACACCCAGTACATGAGCAAAGTCGATGGCATTTTGTACAATATCAGCCTTATCCAACAAGGTTGGCTGAATATTCAAGGCTGCATCGGTAATCAATAACGGCTTGTCATACATGGGGATATCGAAATGAAAGACATGCGACATACGCCTGCCCGTGCGCAATGCCGGCAAATGCAAAATAGCTCGCATTAACTCATCGGTATGCAAACTTCCTTTCATCAGCATGCAGACTTCTCGCGATGCAGCCATCTGTGCTGCTCGTTCTGCGGCTGCATGGCTATGTTCTACATCGATACACTCAATATGACGCGCCTCAAGATCAACCGACAAGGCTTTAGCGGCAGCAAGTATCTTGGCGCTGGGCCCAATCAGAATAGGTACAATTAATCCAGCATCAGCCGCTCGTAGAGCTCCTGATAGCGACTCCTGATCACAAGGATGCACCACCGCACAACGTACAGGTGGCAAATCCTTACAGCGAGCCAATAAGGCTCGCAAACGCGCATCCGCATCGAAGGTCATGATCTGGGTCTGACCGCTCACTTGATAGCGTATCTTCTTATCAGGTGCCAGGATACGAGCCTCACCACGTAATACGATCACCCCCTTCTGATTAGTCACCTCGGTGTTCAAGCGCACATGCCGATTTTCAGCATTTTTCTCTAAGACCTTCACGCGTACGGTCAGATGATCACCAATGCGTACCGGCTTCATAAATTGCATTTGTTGTTCCAGATAGATCGTTCCCGGTCCCGGATAACGAGTACCTAGCAGTGCTGAAATCAAGGAGGCTGTCCACATACCATGACCTACCACCCCATGAAAGGCACTGTCCCGTGCATAGCTAGGATCAACATGCGCGGGATTGGTATCACCCGTCACAGCGGCGAATGCGACGATATCATCTTGAGCCAAGGTGCGCTCCATCACCGCTTCATCACCTAATTGAATCTCATCGAAGGGATGATTATCCAGGTAGTGGATCGTCTGATTATCGGTATCTTGTATTGCATCCATGGGCGACATGAGCTTACTCCAGTGCAGATGACGAATTGATACCTGTAGAATGAGGTGTTAATCGCTATCAAACAATGGCGAGTCGATGAACCCTTCATGAACTATGACGTACGTCAATCCTTCTTCTGCACCCCCACCCGCGCAAACCTACGCAGGGGTGGGAGCGTAGCGGACAACTATTCTGCCCGATTGATCCTGGCAATCACGGTTTTCAGGTATTCAGTCTCTGGAATGGCCGGGTGAATCGGATGATCTGGCCCTTGATGGCCGTGATAGATTATCTGTGCCATACGGTCAACATGACGGGAAGCTGCACGCAGTGTATCCACCAACTCCTCACGCGCCAGATGCATGGAGCAAGAACACGATACCAGAAGCCCATTACGGTCGAGCAAACGCATAGCCAGTTCATTGAGACGCCGGTAAGCCATCAAACCGTTTTTATGATCCTTGCGGCGCTTGATAAATGCCGGTGGATCGACAATCACGACATCAAATAGAGCTCCTTCCTGACGTAACGCCGTTAAAACTTCAAAAGCATCACCTTGACGTGTTTGCAGACGATCAGCAACACCATTGGCTATAGCGTTGTCCTGCAAAAGCTGCAGCGCACCGGCTGAACTGTCCACCGCCAGCACATCACGAGCACCTCCTCGTGCCGCCTGCAAACCCCAAGCGCCCACGTAGGAAAAAACATCCAGCACACGTAGTCCCTGTGACCTGGCTGCCAGCCATAGTCGACTAGGCGCATGATCATAAAACCAACCCGTTTTCTGCCCCTCCCTGACATCAATAGAGAAACTCAGTTCTCCCTCAATAACTTGAACTCGTTCAGGCACTTCACCATAGGCAACTTCAATATAACTGGGCAATCCTTCCTGCTCGCGGCTAATCGCATCATTTTTCAACAAAATACCGTGAGGGGATAGCAGATTTATCAGGACGGCAACCAAGGTATCCTTAAGTAACTCCATGCCTGCTGTAGCGATTTGCACCACATAAATATCGTTATAACGATCAATGACCAAGCCTGGCAAACCATCGGCATCACCATAGGTTAATCGATAGTAGGGGGCTTGATAACATTGCTGGCGCAAACTAAGGGCCATCTGTAAGCGGTGCTTAAGCAGACTGGCGTCAAGCAGTGTGCCCGGATGTCGGCTCACTAATCGAGCGCAGATCAAAGCGTTGGGATTAACCATGGCTACACCCAGGGTTTTTCCTGAATGATTTTCAAGCCGCACCTGCTGGCCTGGTGCCAAGTCCTTTAACGGTGTGGCTGATATATCTACCTCATTGCTATAGACCCAAAGATGCCCCTGGGCCAGACGTCGATCCTCCTGGGAACGCAAACGCAATACGGGTAAAGTCTCTATCGATGACATCATGTAAACTCCCAAAGAAAAATCGATCTACACTTTCTGAGCCGGAGGTACCTTATGGAAACCACACTCAGTCCGCAACAAATTGAAAAAGTGCTGCACGGTATCACGATTCCACCGCAGCCGCAGATTCTGGTCGATATCCAGATGGAACAGGTCATGCCCAATCCCGACGTGCGGCGCATTGCTGAACTGATTAGTCGAGACCCTGGCATCTCTGGAACGATGCTCAAAGTGGTTAATTCGGCACATTTTGCCCTCAAAAACAAAATAAGCTCCATCCATCAGGCCGTTCAAATCCTTGGCTTATCCACGGTGTTGAACATCCTGAATGGCATCAGCATTAAAAGCGAGATGGATGACGAAACCATCGTGCAGATGAACCGATTCTGGGACACCACCATGGACATCGCTAACATCTCGGCAGCTCTGGCCAAACAATTAGGCATGCGCGGCGCCGATGAGTCCTATGCGCTTGGCTTATTTCATAACTGCGGCGTACCTTTGTTACTGACCCGATTCCATAATTATCTTGAAGTCGTCAACTCTTCCTACTTGGCACATGATGACCGCATCATCGATATTGAGAACCGCATGCTCAATACCAACCATGCTGTCGTCGGCTATTTCGTAGCAAAATCCTGGAAATTACCTGATACTCTTTGTGAAATTATTGCCGAGCACCACAACGTCGACGCCATTTTTATCGCTAATTCACCTTATGCCAGCGAAAAAAAGACTCTGCTTGCCATCCTGAAAATCGCCGAGCACCTATGCCGTAACTTCAATATCCTTGCTGAGCAGGAGCATGACTATGAGTGGGAAAAAATCGAAGTCCCTCTCCTCACTTACATGGGCCTGTCCGGCGATGACCTGGAAAATATTCGCGACGACTTTATCGAAAAAGGACAGTTAACTCCCTGCTAGCCGCATGCCATAACGAAGATCAAGTTCACGGGCCGCACGCACATCGTCCAGGCGACGCACCGGTAAGGTATGCGGCGCTCCACGTAACAGATCAGGATCCTGCTGCGCCTCGGCACGAATTTTTACCATCGCATCGACAAAGGCATCAAGTTCGTCCGGAGTTTCCGTCTCGGTAGGCTCAATCAGCAGACATTCAGGAACCAGCAGGGGAAAATACGTAGTCGGCGCATGAAAACCATAGTCCAGCAACCGCTTAGCTACATCCATCGCTGTTACACCCCATTCACGAGCTTCACGAGCCAGGGTAATAATAAACTCATGCGAAGCACGACGTTCCGGATAGGCCAGTTCAAAACCAGCATCCTGCAATCTCTTCATAAGGTAATTGGCATTGAGGGTCGCATATTCGCCGACACGCAATAACCCTTCGCGACCTAATACGCGAGCATAGAAGTAGGCGCGCAACAGAACCCCGGCATTTCCCATAAAGGCAGAAAGTCTCCCTATGGTTTGCGGTATATCACGCTCATCCAGCCAGCGATAACGCCCATCAGTTTCCTTGCCTACCACAGGAATCGGCATAAACGGCAATAGTCGTTCTGCTACTCCGACTGGCCCCGCGCCTGGACCGCCGCCGCCATGAGGCGTCGCAAAGGTCTTATGTAGATTCATATGCAGAACATCAAAACCCATATCACCGGGCCTGACTTTACCTAAAATGGCATTGAGATTGGCACCGTCGTAATATAATAAGCCACCAGCCTCATGGACCCGCCGAGAGATTTCTCCGATTTGTCGCTCAAAAACACCACAGGTCGATGGATTGGTCATCATCAGACCGGCTGTTTGCGGGCCTAATACGGCCGATAAGGCTTGCAGATCAACATCGCCGTCGGCCAGTACCGGTATTTCGCGCACACGGTAACCACACATCACTGCTGTCGCTGGATTGGTCCCATGGGCAGCCGCGGGTATCAACATTTCCTGGCGCGCATCGTCCTGACGCGATTCATGATAGGCACGTATCATAGCCACACCTGCAAATTCGCCCTGAGCCCCCGCAGCAGGCGTCAGCGACACGCCGCTCATGCCGGTGACTTCTTTAAGCATCTCCTGCAAGTCATATAGACAGCTTAAGTATCCTTGCGAGTGGCTCGCCGGCGCCATGGGATGACGTTCCAGAAATCCTGGCAACATGGCTGCACGATGGGCGCCCCGGGGGTTGTACTTCATCGTGCATGAACCCAGCGGGTAAAAATGCGTATCTATGGAGAAATTCTTTTGCGACAAACGTGTATAGTGCCTGACCACCTGCAGTTCTGAAACTTCCGGCAAAACGGGGGCGTGTTTTCGGCGCAGGGCTGCAGGCAATTCATCACATTCAAACAGATCACGAGGAGACTGGGCGTAAGCGCAACGACCTGGTTTCGATACTTCAAATATCAAACTCATGCACATGCCTCCAAAACCTGCTTCAGTGCCGCCACATAATCATAGCGATCAGCAGCTTCAATTTTTTCCGTGGTACAAACCAAGAGAGCCGATCCTAGCTCTGGGTAAAAGGATGTCACATCCAGTCCAGCTAAAAATCCGCGTTCAGCCATGGCTTTGCACACTAGATCAGCAGGTACAGGCAGCTTGAAAAGCCGTTCATGAAATACCGGGCTATCAAACACCGGAACTATCTTAAGTTCCTCAGACAACTGTTTAGTCAGCACCGACATATTGCGATGACAGGTTTGTTTTTTTTTAATGATGCGGCGACCACCGAGAAGACTGAGGTAGATCGTTGCTGCCGTCATGGACAAGCCTTGATTAGTACAAATATTGGAGGTGGCTTTGGCTCGCCGAATATGTTGTTCACGCGCCTGTAACGTCAGGGCAAAACCGGGTTTTCCATCACGGTCCACCGTACGCCCTATCAACCGCCCAGGCAGCTGACGCACCAACTCCAAACGACATGCCATAAAACCAACGTAAGGACCCCCACTGGATAGCGGTATACCAAAAACCTGAGCTTCACCCACCGTAATATCAGCGCCCCGATCACCCCAGTCCCCTGGCGGGGTGAGGAGTGCCAAGACCATGGGATTCACCACCGCGATAGCCAGCATGTCATGCTGATGCGCCCATCGCGTCAAACCATCCGCCTCTTCCAGCACACCCAGGAAGTTAGGCTGGGGAATAATCAGGGCAGCAGCATCGCTATGCAAGGCCATCGCATCGCGATCCACCTGACCTGCCTGGTTCAACGGCAACTCTACCAGCTCTACGCCTTGATGCTGCACAATGGATCTTACCGTCTGACGGTACCAGGGGTGCACAGTGCTGGGCATTAATATTTTTCGCATCCCATGGCGCTTCTGAACTCGCAATGCCATCAATACGGCTTCTGCCAGACCGGAGGCACCGTCATAAACGGATGCATTGCATACATCCATACCTACCAGATTGGCCAACATGCTCTGAAATTCATATATAACCTGCAGGGTTCCTTGCGAGGCCTCGGCCTGATACGGGGTATAGGCCGTCATGAACTCACCGCGCCCCGCAATTTCCCAAACAGCTGCCGGCACATGATGATCGTAGGCACCTCCCCCCAGAAAACAGCGCGCACCGGTATCCTGAGCAGCGCAGGCAGCCATATGGCGCATGACCTGCATTTCATTTTGCCCTTCAGCCAGGCTTAGGGCATCAGCCAGCATACCTGCTGGGATTTCGTCAAATAACTGCTGTCGAGACTGCAGATGCAGTGTCTCCAGCATGCGACGTTCATCGGCATGCGTATGAGGTATATAAGGCATAGCGATTCTCTTTTCAGTCGGGGCGTAGCAAAAAAAACCGTATCAATGCTCTTCAGACTCGCATTGTTCTCGATATTCCTGGGCATTTAAAAGTTCTTGAAGCTCTGCCGGGTCACTTAGACTGATCTTGTACAACCATCCATCATGAAAAGCATTCCGATTAACCAGCTCAGGGCTATCTGCTAATTCTTCATTAATAGCCAACACGCGACCTGATATAGGAGCATAGATATCTGAAGCAGCTTTCACCGATTCCACCACACCCGCTTCATCACCAGCATGCAGTTCATCACCCACATCAGGCAATTCGACATAAACTAGATCACCCATCGCTTCCTGTGCATGATCGGTAATCCCAATCACGGCCACATCACCTTCAACACGTACCCACTCGTGGGTAGCTGTATAATATAAATCCTTAGGGGTATCGCTCATTTTTGGCCTCACTAGAGTCTTTCAACAGAAATTTTAGAAACAGGCTTTTCCGTGCCGGACAAAGGGTGGTTTAACGATCTGGGCCTGCACCCGGCGTCCTCGTATATCAATCGCTACCGTAGCCGGTAGTGGCAAAGGCAGCCTCGCCAGAGCAATAGCATGCTGCAACGAGGGCGCAAAAGTTCCACTGGTAATCTCACCCTGCCTTCCATCAGGCAGTTCAACTTTCATATGAGCGCGCAGAACACCACGATCCCGTAATACCAAGCCCACCAGGGCTTCTTGTACGCCACGGTCCCTCTCAGCCAATAGCGCTTGCTTACCGACAAAATCATGATCCCAGCGCACTGTCCAGGCCATGTTGGAAGTCAAGGGCGAATTATGTACCGTCATGTCACTGCCATAAAGATTCATACCGGCTTCTAGACGCAGGGTATCGCGTGCTGCCAACCCACACGGCGTAACGCCTGCCTCTATTAAACGTCTAAAAAAATCACCGGCGCGTTCGGCCGGCAACAGAACTTCAACACCATCTTCACCGGTATAGCCGGTACGGGCAATAAACCAACCATCAACTTCAATACCCTGAAAAGGCTGCAGAGTTCGTAGACCAGCCAGCATGGGCGGATTTAACAGAGGCCCCAGTTTTTCCAACGCCAACGGTCCTTGTACCGCTAGCATGACCAGATCCTTGCGTTCAGTGATGACAAGGTCATAACCTGCAGCTTGTTGCTGCATCCATGCAATATCCTGATCATGCGTTGCACAGTTGACGATGACACGCCAGCAATCTGGTTGATGCTCACAGGGGGCATAGACGATCAGGTCATCAAGAATTCCACCCTGCTCATTCAACATAGCACTGTATAAAGCCTGTCCAGGCCGCACCATAGACTGCACATCGTTAGCTAACAGATGGCACAGATAATCTTTAGCTTGCGCTCCACTGACCTCAAGGAAAGTCATATGCGAGACATCAAACACTCCTGCGGACCGGCGTACTGCATGATGTTCATCCAGCACTGAAGTATATTGCACGGGCATATCCCAGCCAGCAAAATCCACCATACGGGCATGAAGCGATAGATGTTGTTCATGCAGAGGGGTGTGCTGGGTCATGCTAGGGCCTTGGTATCAAGAAAATGAAGCGCTTAGTTTAACCCAAAACCCTGCCACAGCAGAAACCTAATCGCGCTTCATGGGCACTTTCGTCAACGCATAGCTTGACGGGCCAGCCATCCTTTGAGCAGAGGTTGTTGATCCAGGAGAGATAAACCCTCACCGAGTATGACTCGCCAAGCGGGTGATTGCGCTGCAAAAGCTCGTTGTAGCCAACTCATGGCATGCTGTGTAGATTGATTATCACCCCGCCGCCGCCGCTGATACCGAGCCAGTACGGAGGCGTGCCCAAAAGCCAGTCCCCGCTCACGGGCACGCACCAGCTCTTCCACTAAAACGCGCACATCCGACAATCCCAAATTGAGTCCTTGTCCTGCCAACGGGTGGATGGTGTGGGCCGTATCGCCCACCAAAACAGCCTGCGGCGCAACATAGGAGGCTGCATGCCTCGCCACCAACGGATACGTAGCCCTGGCTCCCAGACTGACGATACATCCCCTCTCAGGGGGGCAAACCGTCTGTAGCCTGGCAGCAAATATCTCTTCAGGTTCTTGCGACCAAGCCTCTGCAGTTTCTGTCGGCAATGACCAGACCAGAGAGCAGAAGCCTGAACCCGGCGAGGCTAATGGCAACAAGGCCAAGGGGTAACCCTGGTCAAAACGCTGCCAGGCGGTGTGAGCATGCCCCACTGCAAACTGCACGACGCTAACTAAAGCTGATTGCCTGTAATCATGTTCTGCTACCGCTAAACCCAGATGCTGTCGTACCCGGGATAACGCCCCGTCAGCAGCTACCAGCAACGGGGTCTGCAGAACGTGGCCCTGATCAAGATGAACATGACGTTGACCTTCGGTCAGTCCGAGGGTAGTGACCGATTGTTCCAAGATAGGAACCCGCAGCGATTGGAGCGCTCGTCGCAAACCGGCATTCAGTACCTTGCTTTCAACCAGGCAGCCCAGGTAAGGTTCACCCAACTCGCGAGCATCAAAGGTCAAATGGCTGCTGGCATCAGCATCCTCAACGCGCATACGCCTATACAACTCATGGCGCAGGCTATCCCAATCCATAGGCAAGCCCTTCAACAAGTGCATCGAGGCAGGTGTTAGCGCCACCGTGCGCAGATCATAGGTTCCCGTGATGTCAGCAGCCGCTGGTTTCGGCTCCACCAGCACGACGCCTATATCCTGGTTGGCCAACAGACCTGCCAGGGTCATGCCCGCACTGCCTCCTCCAACCACGACAATATCGTTCATCACACCGCCCCCATGGTCAGACGCGCCAGCAAGGTTTTGCTCCCCGGCATCAGATCAGCCAGCATAAGGCCCATGGCCCGTATATGACTCAAGCCTCGCCCTTCCCAACCAAAGAAACGCACCAAGCCTTCGGAAAATCCTGTAATGATCGCCTGGTCGCGACGGCGGCGTTGTTCATAGTCACGCAATACCGAGAACTCTCCCGGATCTCCACCGGCCTGTACATGAGGCGCCAATACGTCAGTCAAGACCTGGGCATCGCGCACGCAGAGGTTAAAGCCTTGACCGGCGACAGGGTGCAAGAAATGAGCGGCATTGCCGAGTATGACCCGCCCGGGCAAAACCTGATGCTGCGCCATGATACGCTGCAAGGGATAAGCGGCCGGGAGGGTTCGTGACAAAAATCGCCCCTGTGCCGGCCCCATTAACTCGGTCAACTGTTTTAAAAATATAGATTCATGCATACGAAGCAAGGCTTTGGCCCGATCATGTTTGGCCGTCCAAATCAGGGCTTTGGATCCATCAACACGCGGCAACATGGCCAGAATTTCTTCTCCGGCAAACCTTTCCCAAGCTGTATCATGTTGAGGTTGACTGACCTGGACATTACAAACGAGGGCAGTTTGACCATAGTCATAACGATCGGTGCCGATCAACATAGCCTCACGTAATCTCGACTCTGCGCCATCTGCCGCCACCAGCAGACGAGTTCTCAGCTGCTTGCCATCACTCAAAAACAAGTCCGTCCGTGTTGCAACCGTCTGCGTATGAGTCACCGTAACTGGAGCCTTAAGCGTGATGGAGGGGGTAGCTGCAACCACTTTATGCAGAACATGGCCAAGACCTGAGTTTTCCATCACAAAGCCAAAGGCTTCTACACCTTCCTCTTCGGCATGCAAACGGAATCTACCCAATCGCCCACGTTCTGAGACCAGAATATGACGTATAGGAGCGCTATAAGCTGCGATTTGTGGCCAGAGCAGCAGATCCTCAAAGGCTCGGGCGGTAGTCCGAGAAAGGGCCGTGGAACGACCATCAAAGCTCGGTTGAAATCCCTGCTCTACGCTGCCTGGGGCCACCGACTCAAGCACCACGATACGTAGGTTGGTATGTCTGGCCAGCATCAGAGCGAGGGTCATCCCCACCATACCACCGCCTACGATGGCAACGTCGCAATCATTCATACACCTGCTCGCATCAGTGCTTCAATATCGGCAACACCTTTAGGTGCTGCCTGAGTCAATACCTCATACCCCTGACGGGTGACCAGAACATCATCCTCGATACGAATCCCGATACCTCGCCAGCGCTCATCCACTTCAGCATCCTCGGCGACATACAGGCCCGGCTCAATCGTCAACACCATACCTGGTTCCAGCAACCGCCATGAATCATCGACTTTGTAGTCACCGACATCATGCACATCCATGCCCAGCCAATGTCCGGTACGGTGCATGTAATAAGGCTTATAGGCTTCCGTCGCCAACAGGTCATCCAGGGGCCCCGACAACAGCCCCAGATCCTTTAGCCCTTGTGTTAATGCTTTCACGGCAGCTTGGTGCGGATCATTCCAATGAGCCTGTGGTGATACGCAAGCTATGGCAGCCGCTTGAGCCGCCAGTACAATCTCATAGAGGGCCTTTTGCTCTGCACTAAACCTGCCATTGACCGGAAATGTACGCGTGATGTCAGCTGCATAGTGGTCAAATTCAGCACCTGCATCGATCAAAACCAGATCACCGTCACGCAAAACATCACGATTATCCACATAATGAAGGATGCAACCGTTGCGTCCCCCGCCTACAATGCTGTTGTAAGCCGGAGCCTGACAACCTGAACGGATAAACTCATGCAAAATCTCAGCTTCCAGCTCGTACTCATAAAGTCCAGGCTTACATAACCGCATAGCGCGTTCATGCGCCTTGACCGAAATGGCTGCAGCTTTGCGCATGAGCTTTAATTCTTCAGTCGATTTAAATAAACGCAGATCATGCAACAGATGATCAAGCATCAGGAACTCACCCGGTGCATGCACACCTGCGCGAGATTTAGCCCTGACCCGATTCAGCCAATCCATCATGCGATGATCGAACGTAGCATTAAGACCCATGGCATAATAAACACGTTCGCGCCCTGCCAATAACTGAGGCATGAGCTCATCCAACGTTTCAACACTGAACGCCTGATCAGCTCCCATATCACGCACTGCACCTTCTTGGCCAGCGCGGTAGCCATTCCAGGTTTCCATTGCCCGGTCACGAGGACGACAGAACAACACATATTCTCCTTCTGGGCGCCCCGGCATCAAACAAATCACAGCTTCAGGTTCAGCAAATCCGCTAACGTAATAAAAATCGCTGTCTTGGCGATAGCGGTAATCGCTGTCTCGATTACGCACATGCTGCTCTGCTGCTGGTAAAATGGCGACAGCACCCTCACCCATCATATTCATCAGGGCCTTGCGACGCTGCATGAACTCTTGTGCTGGCAAGCGCGACCTCATGAAACCTCTCCTGTTCCCTGACGTTCTTCATGCGGCTGAAATTCGGTAAATATCATGACGGTAGCCATGCGCAGATACTCGACCAGTTCCATGAGTTCATGCTCTTCTTCCTCGGATAAATCTTCGGTATCGACATGTGAAATCTGCACAATATCAGCCATGGCATCACGTACATCCTGACTGAGTGATTTCTCATCAATATGACGCAGCGCTGTACCCAAGCCTATGAGAAAGCCGCTGCACCAAGAGGCCATAGATAAAACACGTTCAGAAAGTACCTCATCATCATCAGGCAGCATAAGCGTAAAAGACATATCAGGATCAGCCAGTAACTGCTGCACTTGACGGCTGATCATGAAAATACTTGCTGCCAGCTCATCACTCATGACATCCGTCAACTCAAGGTGAGCTTCAAGAAGTTTACTCAGCGCGGCCTTAGTCAAACGTGCACCTCCGGCAACCAGCCCGGACAACATACCATGCAGCTCGCTGGGCGAACAAAGACTATGCTCAAGCTCCAGCTTTTGCGCCAGTTCATCGTAATTGGGTAACTGTAATGGTGGATGATGCATCTGCGCTTCCTGCCAATTGACCGTTGGGTGACTGTGCCCTAATATTAAGCCCTATTTTGCGCCACGGCGACACCTTCATGAGTTCTAGCGTGCATGACCCGCTTTCCGCCCTGGAACAGCGTCTTGAAAAAATGGTACAGGTGCTTGCACAGCTGGATGCTGAGAATAGACAGCTGCGGCAACGTGACACTGAACAACGCCATGAAATCGATGACCTTAAGCGCAAAAACGAACTCGCCAAGGCACGTGTTGAAGCCATCATTTTGCGCTTGCGCGCCCTCGAACAACAGGAACCCTGAGCATGAGCGATACCAGCACGCTTGAGGTCTTTATTCTCGACAAGTCTTATCGCATCAATTGCACCGCTGAAGACCAGGCCATTTTACGAGCCTCCGCTGCTTACCTAGATAAGAAGATGCGCGAAGTTCGTGGCCAGGGCAAAATCCTTGGCCTGGAGCGCATCGCTGTTATTGTGGCACTCAACTTGAGCCGGGAACTTTTGACCCTGCAAGAAGAGCAACCAACCCCCATCACGCCCCAAGCATTGGAGCATCTGCTAGCGCGTATGGATCAAGCATTAGCTGCCGTACGTCATATCCCTATGGCTTGAATGGCAAACTGCGATATACTGCAAGTGTTCCCTGGGATGTGCGCCAACCGGTCGCGTCCCCTGAGCCGATGTTTTTTACGCAAGGGAAGTCTTCGTCATGGTGGTGTGCATGTCCGTTTTACGGAAAGCCTAATACCATGCAAGGTTTCCCACCTTGGACCCCTGGGTTCAAGGGTCAAGATCGGTAGCGGCATCCTGGAGAACGTCCATGTTATCTCGCGCTGAACTGCGCGTTCAGCTTAGGGAACGTAGGCGTTCTCTGTCTGTTTCTGATCAAAAACTTGCAACTCGGTTTGTGCTTAAATTTATCCAACGACGTTTAAGACGCCATCTCCACATAGCGATTTACTGGCCGCGTGATGGTGAACTTGATATTCGTGACCTGTCTTTGCCCTCGTATCAGAGTATCTGTTACCTACCCTGCTTAAATACCAGCCATCCTGGACATTTATACTTCAAGGCATGGTCTCTCCAGCAACACACCCACCTAAATCGTTACGGTATTCCTGAGCCCAAACGTGGCTGTCCGCGCTTGGCTTGGCGTATGGACATCATTTTACTTCCACTGGTTGGCTTTGATGCTTCAGGGCATAGGCTGGGTATGGGAGGTGGATATTATGATCGTAGCCTGGCAGACTTGGCACGACGTCCTAAAAACCCTAGGCTGATTGGTGTCGCGCATGACATCCAGGAAGTCGATGATCTTCCCATTGAGTCCTGGGACTGGCCCCTCGATGCCGTCATCACCGGTAGCCGTTGGTTATGTATACATCCCCGTGAATCTTAACCAGCCAATTCAGCTCGCAAAGTTGCCAATACCGGAGCTGTATCAGGTCGCTGGTGCCGCCAGAGAAAGAAAGATTCTGCGGCCTGTTCAATCAGCATCCCTAGCCCATCATGGACTTCAGCAGCCCCGGCCTGCAGTGCCCAGTGCATAAAAATCGTGGGCTGAGACCCATACATCATGTCATAGGCATAACCACCTTGCGTCAGAATATGCTCTGGCAAGGGGGGCAACTCTCCGGCCAAACTGGCTGAAGTTGCATTGATAATCACAGGATAGGAGCCCGACAGATCACGGTAGGCAGCAGAACGAACTCGTCCCAAGTCGCCAAAAGCATGAGCCAAAAGGGCTGCTCGACCTTCATCGCGGTTTGCAATAGTCACTTCAGCAGGTCGGGCTTCCAATAAAGGAGCCAGCACGCCACGGGCTGCACCTCCTGCACCCAACAACAAGATGCGACGCCCCTCCAGTGGAAACTGTAACCGTTGAAGATCACGTAACAAGCCAACACCGTCCGTATTATCGCCGTAAAAAAGATTATTTTTACCCAGCAACAAAGTATTAACAGCTTCGGCTCGCAAGGCCCTCTGACTATGCACTTCTGCCAGCTGAAATGCTTCCTGCTTGAAAGGCAGCGTAATATTGATGCCCCTCCCTCCGGCAAGAAAAAAACTACGCACCGTGTCTGAAAAAGCACCTAACTCCACGGGAATAGCCCGGTATTCAATTTCAACCCCTAGCTGTTGAGCAAAAAGCTGATGTATACGAGGGGATCGGCTGTGCTTAACCGGATTGCCCAGTACGGCATATTGGTCCATTAAATCCAGCTCCTAGGCTGCAAATAGTATGACGTCAGCTTCGCTTCACGACTGTCAGGCTCAGGTTGCCACTGATATCGCCAGTGCACTTCACGCGGCAGAGACATCAAAATAGCTTCGGTACGCCCCCCGGACTGCAACCCAAAAAGCGTGCCTCGGTCATAAACTAAATTGAACTCGACATACCGGCCACGTCGATAAAGCTGAAAATTGCGCTCATGCTCCGCGTAGGGAAGATGACGCCGTTTCTGCAAAATAGGCAAGTAAGCTGGCAAAAATGCCTCACCGACTGCTTGCCAAACCGCCAGGCAATGCTCCCACCCTCCCTCATTAAAATCATCAAAAAATAATCCACCTATGCCCCGCTGTTCCTGTCTGTGTTTGAGGTAGAAATAGCGATCACACCAAGCCTTCCAATTTGCATAAAGTTCACCTGGAAAGGCAGCCAGTGCATCATGGGCTACGCGGTGCCAATGCTGACAATCCTCATCAAATCCATAGTAGGGCGTGAGGTCAAAGCCTCCGCCGAACCACCAAACAGGCATGGCCCCAGGTTGCTCTGCCACAAAAAAACGTACATTCATATGCGCCGTAGGCACATAAGGATTACGAGGGTGTATGACCAGAGAAACTCCCATGGCCCGCCAACTTCGCCCTACCAGTTCAGGCCTGTGTGCCGTGGCTGATGCGGGCAGACTAGCCCCAGATACTTCAGAAAAATTGATTCCGGCTTTCTCAATGACTGTGCCATCTTCCAGCACGCGGCTCCGACCACCGCCCCCCTCTGGACGTTGCCAGCAATCTTCAGAAAATATGCCCCCATCTTCGCCCGCCAAGGCCTTGACGATACGTTCCTGCAGATCCAGCAACCAGCTTCGTAAACGTATGAGATCTGCTTCATTCATGGAGGTGCTTACCTATAGATTGATGTCAAATTCGAATCTGTCGGCCTGTGGTTAAATCTAAAATGGGTGTTGCACCCTTCAAGCTACCGAGCTGGCCAGGCAGATATGCATCAACATCACGTCCCAGATGAATGCGAACCTCTTGCAAAGTACGTGCAGCAGGCTGTCCCGAGTGATTGGCGCTGGTAGACACCAAGGGGCCACCCCAAGTCTCGCTAAGCGCAACCACCACAGGATGGGCACTCACTCGAAAAGCTTGCGTCTCATGTTGCCCACGTACCCACCTCGGTACACGAGCACTGGCAGGCAGGACTACGGTGCAGGGACCCGGCCAGAGACGGGATAGTCTTGAGAAATGTTCCTGATCCAAATCTCCATGCCAGCTGTGAATTTGCTCCCTATCGGCCGCTACCAAAATCAGTCCTTTGGTCCACGAGCGCCTCTTGATGTGCAGCAGTCTCTCGACCGCATCTACATTGTCCGGATCACAACCTAGTCCCCATACGCCTTCAGTGGGATAGGCAATGATTCCGCCGGCGCGCAGGCAGTCAATGCACTGCCTCAACCTTACCTCACTGATCATCTGCTTTAGAAGTCACCACTCAAAGGTGGCTTCGTATCGTCACCAATCTGTATGGATCGTTCTGCTTTGAGTATCAGAGCGTAACTCACCGTAGAGAAGGTACGAAACACCATCGAAACTCCCTCAAATTCGTCAGGCAACCGTACCAACTCTGTCGTGCGACGATCTTCAATCACACTGCCGTGACGATACAGAGAAAACACATAGCCCTGTTTGACACCATCACGTTCACCGCGATTGATCACGATCACACTGTATTTGCCTCCATTCTCTACCCCACCAAGGATACGCAGTACACGACCAGGTTTTACCTTGTCAGAACTCACGGGATTAAAGACTGCCGTTATGACACGCTTCTGTTCTGGCAACATAAGGTCATCAATACGTAGATCCTGCGCCATACGCCTGACCTGTACACGTGCTATATCATCTTTCTGCGATTTGACCACAACATCACAAACATAATCAGCTTCATATCCCAGCAATTCTTGCGTATCTGGATCAATATAGCTGCCTTCTGAACGGTACATGGAATAACTCGTATCCGGCTTGGCATGACCGCGTACAAAAACATCATCACCTGTTCCTGCCAACAACCGGTTCTCAGGTCCGGCCAGCACATAAGGAGCTGATTTAAGGGCATCAGAGGACACCACCCGGCTTTTGTTCATATAGGGCAGGATCAAGCGCAGGGGGATCGTCGGGATGACCGTGGTCGAAGCCAGCTCAGTAATTTTTGGTTCGAGCCGCACTGTACTACCCGTACTATCCGTACCTGCTTCAGCAGCTGCCATACTAGCCACTTGCATGTTCTGCTCAACGACCTTGCAACCTCCCCCAGGGTCTACTGCCAGCAACTTGTGTCCTTGTATCTGACACAAGAGAATAACATTGCCTGGGTAGATCAGATGCGGGTTATTGATTTGTGGATTGGCCTGCCAGACCGCTGGCCACGACCAGGGATCCTTGAGGAAACGAGCTGCAATATCCCAGAGAGTATCGCCCTTGACCACTGTGTAATGGTCAGGCGCCTGATCTTTGACCTCCTCATCCGGAGTCAATGCTGCCGCACTTAGGCTGATCGCCAACAGGGCAGGAAGTGCCATCATCATCTTCATCAAGGTATCCTTTCTCAGGCCAGCCGACAGCCAGCAGTGCCATAAATAAGGTATATTTACAGTAACTTCATCATCTTAGCAAACAATCATCATCCTGCACATGAGCCTAGAGTGATGGCCTGCACAATATTTTGCCCTTATAATAACCCTGAAGCACCTCTTGGCACAGGCGAGGACCATGGCCTTACTTCCTATTCTAGAATATCCTGACCCCAGATTGAGGCAAAAGGCACATCCGGTAGTTCATATTGATCAAAGGATTAGGCAACTTGCCCAGGACATGCTTGACACTATGTATGATGCTCCAGGCATAGGACTTGCGGCCATTCAAGTGAATGAACCCCTGCGTATGCTGGTGCTGGATGTTTCAGAAGATAAAGATCAGCCACAGGTATTTATCAACCCTGTTCTGTATCCTTTGGGCGATGAGCGTAGTTCCTACGATGAGGGTTGCCTTTCGGTACCTGGTTTTTATGAACCGGTAGAGCGTCCGGCGCGCATTCGGGTAGAAGCACTGAATGAACAGGGAATATCTTTTGTCTTAGAGGCCGATGGATTGCTGGCGACCTGCCTGCAACATGAAGTTGATCACCTTGAAGGAAAACTTTTTGTTGATTACCTCTCATCCCTTAAACGCGAGCGCATTCGTAAAAAGCTGCAAAAGCAGCACAAACTTCAGGATTGACATTGAATCAACGACGTATTGTTTTTGCAGGTACTCCGGAGTTCGCTGCTATGGCTCTGCGTGCTTTGCTGCAAGCCGGGCATCAGGTAGTCGCCGTCTACAGTCAACCTGACCGACCTTCAGGCCGAGGGCGTACCCTGCAACCCGGGCCTGTCAAGCAAGTTGCTTTGGAGCATGACCTGCCCGTTTGCCAGCCCGTTTCCTTGCGCACTCCTGAAGCACTGGCAGAACTGGCAGCGTGGCAACCTGATCTCATGGTTGTGGCTGCGTATGGCCTGCTCCTTCCTCAGCCAGTTCTTGATTTACCCCCGCAAGGATGCCTCAACATACACGCATCGCTGCTACCCCGCTGGCGTGGGGCTGCCCCCATACAGCGTGCTTTACTGGCTGGCGATCAAACTACGGGCATTTGTATCATGCAGATGGATGCCGGCCTGGATACGGGTGATGTGATTTATACCCTGCCATGTCCGATCACCGCTGATGACACCTCTGCCCTGCTGCATGATCGTCTTGCTAAGCTGGGAGCCGATGCTCTATTGCAGGTACTCCATTCAGCATCAGCATGGACGAGACATCCTCAACCCGGTGAAGGTATTACCTATGCCCATAAACTTACCAAGGAAGAGGCCTTCATTGATTGGTCAGAATCTGCTCAGCAGATAGACCGTAGACTTCGCGCCTACCAGCCTTGGCCTGTTGCACAAACCTTACTTGGCGATGACGTGCTGCGTTTGCATTCAGGATCGTGGCGTTCAGAAGTAACTGACGCTGTCCCTGGTATGCTGCTTAAAATTAGCCGAGAGGGCTGGCATGTTGCCACCGGCGAGGGCATCATGGTCATTACTCGCATACAGCGCCCTGGAGGCAAGGTTATGGATAGTTGTGAACTTGCCCGCGCACGACCAGAGATTCAGCCTGGACTACGACTTGGGACCCCCTTATGAGTCTTTCGGTAAGAGCATTGGCCGCCGCGGCCTTAGCTGACATGCTGCATGATAAATCGCCCATGTCCTTGCAGCAAACCTTACCTCCCATTATGCAGGCCTGCTTGCCTCGAGACCGAGGCTTGCTGATGGAACTGGTTCATGGCACAGCTCGACAAGGTCTATACCTGCAAGCCATTCTTAAACCCATGTTGCAAAAACCCGCTACGGATATGAAGCTACAGGCCTTGCTCATGCTGGGACTGTATCAGCTGATGTTTACGCGTATTCCCGCCCATGCAGCACTGCAAGAGACGGTGGGCGCTGCCCGTGATTTGGATATGCCCGGTTTAACGGGTCTGATTAATGCGGTACTACGCCGATTTCAGCGCGAATCCGATACGCTGATAGCTGCAGCTCAGACCGAGATACACGCCCATCCACGCTGGCTAGTTGATACCCTGCGGCGCGACTGGCCAGAACAGTCCGAGTCCATGATGGCGGCCAATAATCAGATCCCTGGCCTTACACTGCGAGTCAATCTTCGCCATGTGTCCAGGGATGCCTACCTGGACATGATGCTTGCCCAGGGGCTGGCTGCACGTGCCCTGGACACACCCCAGGGCATAGCCCTAGATGAAGGGCTGGACCTGACTAAACTTCCCCATTTTACAGACGGCTGGGTCAGCATTCAGGATGCTCATGCCCAGCGTGCTGCCTATGAGTTGCGCTTGCAGCCCGGTCAGCGTGTGCTGGATGCCTGCGCTGCTCCCGGGGGCAAAGCGGCTCACATCCTTGAGCTCGCTGATGTGAATCTTCTCGCGCTTGATCATGATATCCATCGGCTGCAACGTGTTGAAGAAAACCTCACACGGCTGCAACTTACCGCCGAGCTGCGCCAGGCTGATGCCCGCGACCCTGATAGCTGGTGGGATGGTCAACCCTTTGATCGCATTCTCCTCGATGCCCCGTGCAGCGGTACCGGAGTGATACGTCGACATCCCGATATCAAGTGGTTACGTCGTCCCCGTGACATCATCGCCAATGCCAGGGTTCAGCGCGAACTTCTGGATAAGTTGTGGCCTCTCCTCGCTCCCGGTGGGCTGATGCTCTATGCCACCTGCTCACTCCTGCGTGAAGAAAACGATCTCTGTATTTCGCGTTTTCTTCATGATCATGCCGATGCCCAATGCTTGCCCTTAGAGGGAGCTGACCCTTCCTTTCCGGGTTTGCAGCTATTTCCGGGGCCCCATGATGGCTTCTACTATGCCCTGCTGCAGCGCCAGGGTGCATAAGAAGCTCGCGCCTGCAAATTATGCTGCGCGGGTACAACGCACGCTAAACCTCCCCGCCCCCAGTCGATGACTGCCGCTTACGCGTACCCCTTAAAAGATGGGGGTCTATCGAAGATCTTGTAAGGATGGACAGCTTGAGTGATAGCCGCCGTTCGATGCTTGTTTGACGGACAAGGGTGGAGAGGCTAAATTATCACTTAGTATTACTATGTAATAAGAGGTCAACTATGGCAACGTCCCTCAAGATTGAAGACTCGCTCAAAGGCCGTGTTCAGCACCTCGCTAACCAGCGCCGCCGCTCAGCCCACTGGATCATGCTTGAAGCCATCCAGCAATACGTCGAACGCGAGGAAGCGCGTGAGAACTTCAAGCAGGAAGCCTTAGCATCGTGGGCGACCTATCAGGAAACTAGTCAGCACCTGACCGGTCAAGAAGTACGCGCATGGTTAAACACCTGGGGAACTGAAGACGAAAAGGCGGTACCTGAGTGCCACAAGTAATTGTCACCGAAGGCGCGGCAAGAGGCTTGGTGCGATGCCGACAGTTTCTGGCTGAGAAAGCATCGGAAACAGCCAAGCGGGCTGGCCAGGTCATCGAGCGGCAATTCCTGCTACTGGAAGCAGCCCCCGACATGGGACGACCGTTTCCTGAAATGCCTGAGCTGCGCGAGTTGGTGATTGCCTTCGGGGATTCCGGCTATGTGGCCCTGTACCGCCATGAAGAAGCTGACGATGTGGCATATATCCTGGCATTCCGGCACCAGAAAGAGGCAGGCTACGGGTGAGCACGAATAAATCCCGCTACCTGATTGCAAGGACTATCAGCAAACTCAACCCCACGACCGCGAGAATCCCCTCGCTTTCCGTCCCTACGGGATCTTCGATAGACCACAATCTTTTCAGTGGTAGACATGGGGAGGTTTAGCACCAACCCGTGTTCCTGGTTTTTTGCCACTGTGGTCTACGTGCACCATCAAACAAACACGCTACTTGTTTGAGGATAGAATGGTGGCCTAGAACAAACATACATGCTCGATTTTTACCCACAATGGGGAAGGTAAACATCATGTACGCTAAATTGAATGATTTTGATGTCGAAGCTCGGTTGATGAAGAACGTCATGCAGCGCACGAGGACTAATACCCGTATTGAAATTATCGTCAATCGTGGGCTCGCTGCAGCATTGTTGAGCGACTTGGAGACGGGCATTGACATCATGTGCGCAGGTGGTGTGCCTGCACATGTTGTAAAGCGGATACTGAGTGACATGACATGCCGGCGAGCCACCGACTGGAAATAGCAGAGCAGAACCTGGATGTTTACACGTGATCTGAGCATCCAGGTTGCAAGAACGGAATGAGAGCCAGCGCTGTACAGGCAGCTAGAGAGCCCATGCACGACTGGCCTAAAACATTAACGGTTGGGGGAGTTTTGTCCCTGCTGCTCATCGCGTGCATCAAAAGCTAACAGATGAACCATGGCCAGCAGCATGGCCAACGGTAACCCTAACATCCAGGCAAAATACCACATGCTTGCGTACTCCTTTTAATAAGCGCTTTTGTCATGTTTACGTATAAATTCCAGGGTCACCTTGCCAGCCATGACACGGTAGGCCCAGCTGGTGTACAGGATAATCAGGGGCATGAATATCACCACGGCGACCAGCATGATCCCCAAGGTACCTTGCGATGATACCGAATCCCATACTGTCAAGCTGGAACGCAGGTCGGTGCTTGAGGGCATGATAAAGGGAAAGAGTGAGATCCCTGCCGTAGAAATTATGCCTGCAGCCGTTAGTGCTGAGGCCACAAATGCCCAACCAGGGCGCCGTAAGGCAGCCGCCAGCATGGACACTACGATAGCAACGAAGCTGAGTCCCGGCACCAGCTTGGCCCAAGGTAGATGACTGTATACTTGAAGCCAGGCACCTGCCTGAACACTGACGGTCTTGGCCATGGGGTCAGGCAAACCATTGGGGTCTTGCGATACCGTCAGCAGATAGCCGGGCAAATGCGCTACCCAAAAACCTGCCGCAGCAAAACTTAAGATCAGCAACATGCCTGCCACCAGGGCAGCGCGACGTGAGCGTTCTGCCAACTCGCCTTCCGTACGCAAAGACAGATAGTTGGCACCATGCAAAACCAGCATACTTAAACTCACTACCCCGCACAGCAAGGCAAAGGGTGAAAGCAATTGCCAAAAACTCCCGGTGTACTGGCTGCGCAAGTCAGCATCAAACTGAAAGGGCAGCCCCAGGAACAGATTACCGAAAGCCACACCAAAAATGATGGGGGGAACTGCGCCGCCTATAAACAGCCCCCAGTCCCACGTGCTTCTCCAGCGTGGATCAGCTATCTTGCTACGGTAATCAAAACCTACCGGACGGAAGAACAACGCCCATAACACGGCCAGCAGTGCCCAATACAGTCCTGAAAAGGCCGTCGCATAAACCAAAGGCCAAGCCGCAAAGATCGCCCCGCCTGCGGTAATAAACCAGACCTGGTTACCATCCCAGTGCGGTCCTACCGTATTGATGACTACACGTCGTTCATCGTCACGCCGACCTACCCAAGGTAGGAGTGCTCCGACTCCCATATCGTGACCATCCATGATGGCAAAACCTATGAGCAGAACACCTACCAACACCCACCAGATCACCTTAAGTGTCGCATAATCAAACATGGCTGCTCTCCCCTTCTGAATAATACCGTCCTGTACCCAGCGATCCGGGGCCTTGACGAGCAAATTTCACCATCAGATACATCTCGGCAACCAACAAGACACTGTAGAAAGCGACAAAAGCCAGTAAAGAACCTAGTACATAATTAGCTGATACCGATGAAACCGATAAGTGCGTGGGTAACACTCCATAGATGGTCCAGGGCTGACGTCCTAATTCCGCCACCAACCACCCTAGCTCTGCACTTAAGTAAGGCAGAGGAATAGCTAACAAAGCTGCCCACAACAACCCCTTGCGATTAACAAAATCATCTTTCAGGCTGCAATATAGTGCCCAGCCAAACAGCCCCAAAAAACCAAATCCTAACGCCACCATGAGACGGAAGCTAAAAAACAACGGCAATACCGGCGGTATCGTATCTTCTGCAGCTTGTTGAATCTCGGCCGGAGTTGCATGCTCAACATCGTTACGGTACTTTTTCAGTAGCAGTCCAAAGCCAAGATCATCCACATGGGCGTTCAACTGCAACCTGGCAACATCCTCCTGCTGATGTTCACGCAACTCCGTCAAAGCTGCCACCGCGACGATACCGCTCTTGATCCTTTCGACGTTTCTCGCTTTGATTTCATCCAAACCCGGCAACGTCTTATCTAATGATCGCGTACCTATCAAGCCCAACATCCAGGGTATACGTACTTCCCAGCGGTTGGTATGTGTCGCCTGATCAGGCAGGGCAAAGAGCAGAAATGCGGCAGGGGCTGGCTCTGTTTTCCACATGGCCTCTATGGCAGCTAGTTTAGTCTGTTGAGACGATGACAGGGTATAGCCTGACTGATCACCCAGTACGATCACCGATGCTGCCGATGCAAAACCAAAGGCAGCTGCAATTCGGAACGATCTGCGGGCAAACTCCATATCCCGTCGTTTCAGCAGGTACCAGGAACTGATACCCAACACAAATACCGATGCAGTTACATAACCCGCTGATACGGTGTGAACAAACTTCGCCTGTGCTGTGGGATTGAAGACAACAGCAGCAAAACTGGTCAGTTCCATGCGCATGGTCGTGGCATTAAATACAGCTCCCACAGGATCTTGCATCCAGCCATTGGCAACAAGTATCCATAACGCTGACAGATTTGAACCCACCGCCATCAGGATGGTAATCAACAAGTGCCCGCCGCGGCTCAGGCGGTCCCAGCCAAAGAAAAACAGTCCGACAAACGTCGACTCAAGAAAGAAAGCCATCAGACCTTCGATAGCCAGAGGAGCACCAAAAATGTCGCCTACATAATGAGAGTAGTAAGCCCAGTTGGTACCAAACTGAAATTCCATCGTGATACCGGTGGTTACCCCCAAGGCAAAATTGATACCAAAAAGTTTGCCCCAGAACCTTGTCATGTCCTGATAGATTCGACGCCCGGTGAGCACATAGAGCGACTCCATGATGACCAGCAGAAAACTAAGTCCCAAGGTTAAGGGTACAAACAAGAAGTGGTACATGGCCGTCACTGCAAATTGCAGACGTGATAAAGCCACCAGCTGATCGCTGATCATGAGCGGTCTCCTGCGTGTCGGGGGGATAACAGATGTTCGGTAACCTGTTCAGGGCTGATTTGCTCCTGGGGATGACTAAAAAAACCAACCCAGATCAGCCCCAGCAGCAGCATTTTCAGCACCAGAAGGCCTGCAATATGCCAGCGAAAACGCGTCATAAAAGCCATTTAAGCACCCTCCGGAACCTGCCTTGCATTTATATTCTGTCTAAACCAAGTCACTTGACATGACTTAGGTCAAGACTATAACGCATACCCAGGGGGGTTTGTTTGCTATTTTTGCTTTTACTGCCACCCCCAACGGCGCGAGTAGAACGTCTTCATGGCCTGGGTCAACATGACATAACCTGCCAGGATTAGCACCAGCCACGGGAAATAGGCCAGGGGAACCGCCTGCAGTTTAAACCAGTGCGCCAACGGCGACATCGGTATAAAGATACCCACGGCAATTGTTAAGAGTGTCATGGTCAACAAAGGTACGGCGGCAATACTTTGCAGGAAGGGAATCTTCTGCGTACGTATCATATGCACAATCAAGGTCTGAGAAATTAGCCCCTCTATAAACCACCCCGACTGAAACAAGGTCTGGTGAGCTGGCGAGTTGGCGCCAAAGTAGTACCACATCAACGCAAAGGTGCTGATGTCAAATACCGAACTGATCGGTCCAAAGAAAATCATGAAACGCCCAATATCATCAGCTTGCCAGCGCTGCGGTTTAGCTAACAATTCTTTATCAACATTGTCGAAGGGAATACCCAATTGGGAAATATCATAGAGCAGGTTCTGTACCAGCAGATGCAGCGGCAACATGGGCAAAAAGGGCAGGAAAGCACTGGCCACCAAGACGCTAAACACATTGCCGAAGTTGGAACTTGCTGTCATCTTGATATATTTAAGCATGTTGGCAAAGGTCTTGCGGCCTTCCAGGACACCTTCTTCCAGCACCATCAGACTTTTTTCCAGCAGGATGATGTCAGCAGCTTCCTTGGCAATATCTACCGCCGTATCGACAGAAATACCGATATCAGCAGCTCGCAAAGCTGGAGCATCGTTGATGCCATCACCCATGAACCCCACGACATGACCTTCATCGCGCAACACCCGCACGATCCGCTCTTTCTGGTTGGGGGATAGCTTGGCAAATACCGTGACATAGGCCGCTTTCTGCTTCAATTCAGCATCGGACATGGCCTGGACCTGATGCCCTAGCAACATACCCTCAACATCTAAACCAACTTCGCGGCAAATCTTGGCCGTTACCAGATCATTATCACCGGTAAGAATCTTGACCTGGATACCATGAGCTGCCAACGCTGCCAAGGCAGGTGCCGTCGTCTCCTTGGGAGGATCCAGAAAAGCGATATAACCCCTGTC
>JABEVH010000032.1 GCA_013043915.1 Pseudomonadales bacterium | reverse complement strand
GCAGCCATACGCTCAAAACCACCAGCAACTTCTTCCAGCCCGACATGCATGGATCCCATCAGTACACGATTTTTTAAGTGGGTAAATCCAAGATCCAGGGGGGAGAGCAGATGAGGGTAGGGGGTAGTAGTCATGAGCGGTCACCTTTTATGCAAGTAGTTGCATATTTATACGAAAATCCTGATTATAATGCAACTGATTGCATAAAAATCATGTTGATGGAATGTTAGCTTATGTCGCTGCCCCATGCTTTGTTGACGGCCTTGATCGAGCGTCCAGGTTCTGGACTGGAACTTGCCCGACGTTTTGATAAATCGATAGGTTATTTCTGGCAGGCTACGCACCAGCAAATTTATAAGGAATTAGCCCGTATTGAAAGCGCCGGATGGGTGTGTTCAACAGCTGAAAGCGGACGTGGTCGTAAACGTCATTACCATGTCTTACCGGAAGGTAAAGAGGAATTGCGGCGCTGGACACAGATGCAGCAGGATCCGCAACCCTTGCGTGATGCCCTGATGGTGCGGTTACGCGCTGAGGCATCTTTAGGGAAGGGAGATGTTTATCAAGATGTCCTCCATCGACGAACCATGCATCAGGAAAAACTCGCCCTGTATCGACGTATCGAGAGCAGGGATTTTCTAGGCAAATCACTGAGCCGTGAAAGCCAGCTGCAGTACCTGGTTTTACAAGGTGGCATTATGCATGAGTCGCAGTGGCTTGGATTTTGTGAGCTGGCATTACGGGTATTAGAGGCTAGTACGCGGAATATACCTGATGATGTCGTAGAATAGGATATCGATTTTATACCCGGTATGTTCGCTATGGCCTTAAGCTCCACCATTTATAAAGTTGATTTGTCGGTATCGAATATGGATAGGGGTTACTACGATCAATGTCAGTTAACCCTAGCCTGTCATCCCTCGGAAACCCTTGATCGCATGATGCTTCGATTAGTGGCTTTCGCTTGCCATGCTTCGGAACGGCTTAAATTCACGCGCGGTATCAGCAGTGACCATGAGCCTGACCTTTGGGAGCACCATGATCATGGTGATATTAAATTATGGATTGAACTGGGTTTGCCGGATGAGCGCCGGGTTCGTCAGGCTTGTGGTCGATCCGATGAAGTGTGGTTGTATGTTTACGGTGATCGTGCTTGGCCCCTTTGGTGGCGTCAGCATGGGGCAGCCTTGGGAAAACTGGAAAAACTTAACGTGGTTTCGGTCGCAGAGGCAACCTTGCAGAGCTTGACCGGTATGGTCACCCGAACGATGCAGTTAAGTTGTACCATTCAGGATGGATCGGTATGGATGGCTGATGATCATAACTCCATAGAAGTCGTGTTTGATTCTCTGCATCCTATGAAGTAGTCATGTTTAGCCATGAATTACTCCATGCATGATTGTGGGTCATGCTCACAGGGCCTTAGTCATCCTATGCACTGAGTGGGTGCAACGCACTCAGCAAGGTGTCGTGAAGAATGGCTCGCTGTCTGATAAATGCTTTTGATGAGGTGTTGGCACGTCATGTGCTGAATAAGAGTACCTCAGGAAGTTTCATCAGGATAGATTTCAGCCTTTCATGACCAGGAGCTAATGTGTCGATCCATGTCGCTTTAAACCATGTTACGCATTATCGCTATGATCGTAAGATTCATCTGGGCCCGCAGATCATCAGGTTGAGACCTTGTGTTCATGCACGTACGCGCATCCTTTCCTATGCGCTCCATGTGGAGCCCAAAGAGCATTTTATTAACTGGCAACAGGATGCCCAAGGTAACTACCTGGCTAGATTGACCTTCCCGGATAAAACCGAGGAACTGAAGGTTACGGTTGATCTGGTTGCAGAGATGTCGGTTTTTAATCCCTTTGATTTTTTTCTGGAGCCGGAGGCTCAAACCTTTCCCTTTGCGTATGAAGAGGTTCAGCGTCAGGAACTGGCTCCTTATCTGCAGAGGTCTGCATCCGGAGAGCACTTTGCAGCCTATTTATCAACGATTTCCCGTAAACCAGCAAGGACCATCGATTTTCTTGTTGGATTGAACCAGTCATTGTCCAAGAAGGTTGCTTACCTGATTCGTATGGAGCCTGGGGTGCAAACCCCTGAAGAAACGCTGGAAAAGTCTTCAGGCTCTTGCCGGGACTCAGCATGGTTACTGGTTCAGCTTTTGCGGCATCTGGGATTGGCAGCGCGCTTTGTTTCGGGCTATTTAATACAACTAACTCCTGATGTGCGCCCGCTAGACGGGCCGACAGGACCGGAAAGTGATTTTACCGATTTGCATGCCTGGTGCGAGGTGTATCTGCCTGGGGCTGGCTGGATAGGGCTGGACCCGACCTCGGGACTGCTGGCAGGGGAAGGGCATATACCCTTGGCATGTTCGCCAGAGCCTATGTCAGCTGCGCCGATCAGTGGACATGTCGAGGTCTGTGAAACTGAATTTTCCCACCGTATGAAGGTTGAACGGGTTTGGGAGTCGCCACGGGTTACCCAACCTTATACGGAAGATGAATGGGAGAAAATCGTAGCTCTGGGTTTTGACATCGACAGGCGCTTGGAACGGGGTGATGTGCGCCTGACCATGGGAGGGGAACCTACCTTTGTTGGAACCGAGAACCCTGATGCCGAGGAGTGGAATACCTCTGCTTTGGGAGAGCGTAAAAGGCAACTGGCCAATCAGCTTTATCAGCGTCTGCGGGAACACTATGCTCCCCATGGTCTGATGCATGTGGGACAAGGTAAATGGTATCCCGGTGAGCCCTTGCCACGATGGTCGCTTAACTGTTTCTGGCGCAAAGATGGCGAACCGATATGGCAGGATGCAGCGCGTTATGCGGATGAAACTGCTGCAGGGGAGGTGACCATAGAGAAGGCTCATGCATTTCTTATGGCCTTGGCTACGCGCTTAAGGGTTGATCCAGCCGCTGTCTTCCATGGTTATGAAGATGTTTATTATTACCTCTGGCGCGAACGTAAATTACCGGTCAATGTTGATCCCCTGCAGTCAAATCTTAACGATGAACTTGAGCGCAAGCGCCTCTCTAAGATTTTCGAGCGAGGCTTGCAGACTCCCAAGGGGTCCGTGCTTCCGATACAGCACAGGGAAGGTCATTGGCTGAGTGGTTCCTGGTTTTTACGTCAAGCAAGGTGTTATCTGGTGCCAGGTGATTCTCCTATGGGTTATCGCCTGCCGCTCGATGCCCTGCCGTGGGTGGCTGAGGTGGATTATCCTTATGTCCATGCTCCTGATCCGGGTTCCTTGTTCACATCCTTGCCTGCCTATAGTCAGCTACGGCAGCAGCTTGATGATGTTTTGCTCAGGCAATCAGTGCGCCGTACAGGCCTGTCTACAACTGACCCAGCAGAAGCCCAGGTGCCCAGAGCCGGGGAATCTGCAAGCTGGATAACGCGCAGTGCCTTGTGTGCAGAACCGCGTGGCGGGCATCTTTATGTCTTTATGCCGCCTCTGGCTGATTTGGATGCTTACCTGGAGTTGGTAGCTGCCGTGGAATCCTGTGCGGCAGCTTTGGATTTACATGTTTTACTGGAGGGTTATGAACCACCCGCCGATCCTCGTCTAGTCAATTTTCGTGTTACACCGGATCCTGGGGTCATTGAGGTTAATGTACACCCCGCTGCCAATTGGAAGGACTTGGTAGAGAGGACAACCTATCTTTATGAACAGGCTCGTGTTTGCCATCTGACTTCTGAAAAGTTCATGATTGATGGTCGCCACTGTGGTACGGGGGGCGGCAACCATTTTGTCTTAGGAGCGGCTACGGTTCAGGATTCACCCTTTCTCAGGCGTCCTGACCTTCTGCGTAGCTTGTTAAGTTACTGGCATAATCATCCCTCGCTTTCCTATTTGTTCTCCGGGTTGTTTATAGGACCAACATCACAGGCGCCTCGGGTGGATGAAGCGCGCAATGATGCGGTCTATGAACTCGATATCGCCTTTCATGAAATGAACCACCATGTGGGCCCCGTGCCTCCTTGGTTGACAGATAGGCTGTTACGCAACCTTTTGGTTGATGTTACGGGCAATACGCATCGCACGGAATTTTGTATCGACAAACTCTATTCACCCGACTCAGCAACAGGGCGATTAGGCTTATTGGAGTTACGTGCTTTTGAGATGCCACCGCACGCCCGGATGTCCTTAGTACAACAGTTATTATTGCGCGCCATGGTCGTGCGTTTCTGGGAGCAGCCCTATACCCCGCATCGTCTGGTGCGTTGGGATACCCAGTTACATGACCGTTTTTTGTTGCCGTACTTTATTCAGCAGGATTTTTCTGATGTGCTTGATGAGATGCAGCAGGCAGGTATCCATCTTGACCCTGCCTGGTTTGCGCCTCATATGGCATTCCGCTTTCCTAAATACGGAGATTTTTGTTGTCAGGGCGTTGATGTCGAGTTGCGGCATGCTCTGGAACCCTGGCATGTTATGGGCGAGGAGGGTGCTGCGGGTGGAGCTGTTCGTTATGTCGACTCATCCATTGAGCGTTTACAGGTTAAAGTGAGCGGATTGATCCCTGATCGTTATCAGCTTTTGGTCAATCAGGTGCCTGTACCCTTGCATCGCACAGGCACGGCTGGAGAATATATCGCCGGAGTGCGGTACCGTGCATGGCAACCTTCTTCTGCCTTGCATCCCACCATAGGTATACATGCGCCTTTGGTTTTTGATCTTTACGATACCTGGATGCGCAGGTCTTTAGGTGGATGCCAGTATCATGTGGTGCATCCGGGCGGCCGTAGCTATGATCAATTTCCGGTGAACGCTTTTGAGGCAGAGAGCCGTAGGTTGTCGAGGTTTTTTCGCATGGGGCATACTCCGGGGCATTTTGAGCCTGTGAAAGTTCGCCTTAAACCCGAAATGCCGTTTACACTCGATTTGCGCTGTCCCTGAAACCTTGGTCGTTATATGTGATGTCAGATTTATTGCTGCAGGATTACCAGCACGCTACTGGTTTCTTTGATGAGATGATGACCGAAGCAGGTGGTGTACGGCCTCATTGGCGTGAGTTTATTGATTTTCTGCATTCCACCGGGGCGGAAGCACTGCCTGAGTATCAGGAGTACCTACGTCGCTGTGTACGTGATAATGGTGTCACGTATAACGTGTATGCAGATCCTCAGGGAGCTGATCGGGCCTGGTCGCTGGATGTTTTACCGATGATCCTGCCTGAAGATGAATGGCGAGGCATTGAGGCGGCCATGGCTCAGCGTGCCGATGTACTCAACCATGTTCTCGTTGACCTTTATGGTTCACAATCCCTGTTGCGAGAGGGACTGATACCACCAGCTCTGGTCTATGGACATGATGGTTATTTGTGGCCATGCCAGGGGGTAAGGCCATCGAACGGTCAGTATTTGCATCTTTATGCAGCTGATCTGGCGCGTTCTCCCGATGGTCAATGGTGGGTCATAGCCGACCGTACCCAAGTGCCCTCAGGCCTGGGATATGCGCTTGAAAACCGCAGTATCGTCGCACAGCTTTTTCCTGAACATCTCAATGCCTTGAATGTGCAGCCCCTGACACGTTGTGTGGATGCGTTCTTTGCCAATCTATTAGCCTTAGCACCTATTGATTCAGGTGAGACTCCTCATATGGTCATGTTGACCCCGGGGGGATTAAATGAGACCTATTTTGAACATGCTTACCTGGCCCGTCACCTCGGGGTGCCTTTGGTGGAAGGTCAGGACCTTACGGTTCGCGGGCAGAATGTCTATCTTAAGACGCTAACGGGGTTACAGAGGGTACACGGCATCCTGCGCAGGCTTGATGACGATTTTTGCGATCCCCTGGAACTTCGTGCTGGCTCTGCACTGGGGGTGCCTGGTCTGATGCAGGTGGTCAGAGCAGGTAGAGTGATCATTTCCAATGCCTTGGGAAGCGGGGTGCTGGAGTCCCCGGGATTATTGGCATTTCTGCCTGCTATTGCTGAACACTTAACCGGATCCCCGCTGTTGATGCCTGCGGTCGCTACCTGGTGGTGTGGCGAAGTTCCCGCTAAGGATTTTGTTTTAAAGCATCTGGATCGACTGGTTATCAAGCCTACCTACCCATCACAGAGCATGGAACCTGTGTTTGGTTATACCCTGAGTGAGGATGAACGTCAGTCCTGGATGGCGCGTATTGCGCGGCTGCCTCAGGCTTATGTGGCTCAGGAGTTGGTAGCTTTGGCGCAGGCTCCTGTGGTTACCGAGCAGGGTGATGCCAAGATCGTTCCTCGCTCAGTGGGCCTGCGTGTCTACGCCGTGGCCACGGCTCAGGGTTACCAGATTATACCTGGAGGGCTGACCCGGGTTGCCTCAGCTGAACATGCCAAAGTTATTTCGATGCAGCGTGGCGGCAGCAGTAAGGACACCTGGGTGCGTTCATCCCAAAAATTATCCTTTGATCCTCATACTCAGCCACCACAAGCCAGACATGATCGTGTTCGGGCTGATCCCCATCTGGTCAGCCGAACTGCTGAGAACATCTTCTGGCTAGGCCGTTATTCCGACCGGGTAGAGTTTATGGCGCGTTTGTTACGTGAAGCCTTGTCGGGGGCTTTGGATACCACGAGAGCTTCTTCAGCAGGTCAACGGCGCCTACTTGAGCAACTATGCAGTTGGGGGTTGTTGCCAGTAGCTGTGGATGTTGGGAAGTTACAGCGTCACCTGATACAGGGTATTTCGCAGCAGGGAGGGGGTAGCCTGGTTGATATCGTAGCGAGCGCAATCTGGTCCGCATCCCATCTCAAAGATCGGCTATCCGTAGAACATCTGCAATCTCTTAATCGGTTAAATCTTGCTTTACAGAACGGAGCAGCGGTTCGCATGCGTCCGCATCAGGCGCTGGCCAGACTGGATACGAGCTTGAGAGAATGCAAGACGCTCTCTGGTTTTGCCTGGGAGGGCATGAGACGAGATGCTGCATGGTATTTACACCGTGCGGGCAGACATGTTGAACGTCTGCAACATGCGACCTTCTTATGGGGGCTTTGGTTGCGGGCTGATGACCCTTGCCTGGGCCTAGATACCTTGCTGGCACTTTTTGACAGTACTGAATGTTACCGTTACCGCTATCAAAAGGAAGCTGAGTTGATCGCTGCTCTTGATTTGACGGTTTGGGATGAAGAAAACCCACGTTCTGTTATTTTTCAGGTGGATTCGCTAGAAATTTCATTGAACAGGCTCAGCATCCTCATGGGTTTTGTAACTCCTGGGATATTTGTTGATGCCAGTG
>JABEVH010000031.1 GCA_013043915.1 Pseudomonadales bacterium | reverse complement strand
GTCTGCTAGCTTGTTTCCCGTTCCATCAGAATTAAACCTAGCTGTTGAACATTTTGCGTCTGATAGTGCGTTCGATGCTTTAGCCATTATCCACCCCCTCCGCTCCGTACCCCCAACCGTACCCCCAAAAAATCGCGCTGTACTGGTGCATCAACTTGATTCATCTTGCACAGTATATGCCGTAAGGGTAGATTGTTCAATGGTTTACGGTGTTATGACGGTTCATGCTGGAACGTGGAAAACCATAGAAAAGCTGCCTCTCCGGGGCACCATTTTTTGTTCCAAAACCTTCCGAATAAGTCCGAAGATCCGCACAAACACTGATATTTCAGATAAAACTTTATCTAAAGCCATTCGAACAAGAACTATCAGGCCCAATAGTTGGGTTCCACCGCTAAATACTACAAGGGTGCTTTTGTTCCAAGAATTACTCGCGCCCAACAAATCGGGAGAGCCTATCAGCTGAGTCCTGCCCATGAGGGAGACAATAGCTACTGATGTATTCTCGATATTTAACACACCAGTCGTCGCGACCCAATCAGTTCAAGGGCTTGGCAGGAAGGTAGGGCAGGATGCGAGGCATCTCAGTGTTAGCCTGATACCCTCCACTGAACAGATACTGCGGGATATTCAATCTTGGGGCAGGGGAGGGCCGATGATGTTTATCGTCGTTTTGCCCGCAAGTCACCTGCGATATGTTCGAGCTGTTCAGCCAAGTTATTGAGGGTTTGGGCAGCTTGACGGGTTTGTAGTGAACTGGCTGCAGCTTCTTCTGTGCCATGGGAGACCAAATTGACACGGGAAGAAATCTCAGAGATAGCCAGACTTTGTTCCTGTACGGCTTGGCTGATGGTGTCTACCATGGCGGTGATTTCTCGATCAGATTCCTGCATGAGGGCGACTTCCTGGCCGGCTCGCGACGCTAAATTGACACCGGTCCCCACGCTGTTGACAACCAGTTCCATACTGGAAGTGGCCTGTTTGGAGCCGTTCTGGATTTTATTAACCATGCCTGTAATTTGAAGCGTAGCTTGGCTGGTTCGGCTAGCTAGTTGGCGTACCTCATCAGCGACCACAGCAAATCCGCGCCCTGATTCGCCTGCACGAGCTGCTTCAATAGCTGCGTTTAGCGCTAGCAAGTTGGTTTGATCGGTGATGCCTTTGATGGTTGTCACGATGATGCCAATCTGGGTGGCCTGATCAGTCAGGGCGTGCAGGCTGGAGGCGGTATCATGAACATCGTGCGCTATGCGTGTCATTTCATCGACCGTCTGACGTATGACCTGTGCGCTGTGCTGGGAACGGTGAGCTGAGTCCTGAACAACCCGTCCTGCGTCCTGTGTGGTTTGTGCGACCTGTGCCACCGAAGCGGTCATCTCTTCCACAGCTGCAGCCATACTCGCCGCTGCTTCAGATTGTTCATTGACTAGATCCGTTGATTTGCCCGCTGTACTCAGGAGTTCTCTAGAGTTTCTTGCCAAGACTTCAACATTGGAGTGCAAGTTCCTGTTCACGGTTTGCAGACGGACACGAAGCTTTTCCATCGTCATCTGCAGGTATCCAAGCTCATCCTGTGCCAGCGGTCTATTGAGCTCATGGTCAATCTGACCTGCTTCTAGCAAGGACATATCTGCAACAGCCAGAGCTAAGGGGCGATGTAAAAAATAATGCAGTAGGGCATTGAGGATCACTATGATTAGCAATATCAGGGTGCCTGTGGAAATAAACAGCGCAACACGTAATTGATAGCTTGCAGCTACGAAGTCATCCATATAACCGCCTGTGGCTATCACCCATTTCCAAGGGGTGTAGGTGCTATAGATAACTAGCTTTTCTCGCGGGGAGGTTTCACCCGGGTTAAGCCAAGGGTAGCGAATGCTGCCCTGTTGTCGGGTAAGCATTTCACGTATGAACAGGCGGCCATTTTTATCTTTGGCCTTGATGATATTGTGTCCCTCCAGGCTGGGGTGTACGAGCAACATGCCGGGTTCATGGTCATTATCGAGTACATAAATATAACCCGTTGCTCCCACTTTGATGGCGCGTAGTTTGGATTTCAAGTTGCTTAGAGCATCGGTGAAATCCAGGCCAACGTAGAAGCACCCAATCACTTGACCTGCTGTATTGAATATGGGGTCATATTCGGCCATATAGAAACGACCAAATAGATTGACTTTGCCTTGCCAGACAAGTCCTTGCATCAGGCTGGCGTAGGCAGGATGATTTTTACCCAAATAGGTGCCCGTGGCTCGTTCGCCATGGGCTTTTTTAACAGAGGTGGCGATACGCAGAAAATCATCACCATCGCGCATGAATATGGTCGCATTACCACCGGTTTCATGGCTGAAATTATCAACTTCCAGCTCACGTTGCGCCAGGTCTACTCCATGTGCTTGCAAAACGGCGTGGCTACCCGAGCCTTCTTCGAGGGTATAAGGTGGCGTGAACTCACTGGTAAACATTTGTGCAAGATCATGTACGGATTTTTTCTGGTCCTGGTTAAATTCATCAACCATGGATATCGCCAGTTGATTTAGCCTTCCCAGGTCAGCTTCGCTGCGTAGTTCAAGAGCTTGTGTCATATAGGAGGACAAGCCCAGGGTGATCGGAACCGTCAATAGGACAACTATTGCACTGAGAATCAGGCTGAGTTTTTTGCCAAGTGAAACGCCCTGGATGTGCAATTTCATTTCCTCATGCGGGATAGCGTGCCTAGAAAAGTTTAAAAGGGGTTCAACGTTCGGCATGACATAGATTGTAGATCAAGTTGCTTGATCTGCCTGATGAGACAAGAGTTCATCAGCCTCGGCTGACGACCATGACGCCGCCTGTCACCAAGATTGCGCCAAAGAACTGCAAGAGTGTGATGGGTTCATGTAATAACCATAATCCCAGAAACATGGTGGCTACGGGGCCGATACTGCCGATTAATGCTGCCTGCTGGCTACCGATACGGGCGATGCCGGCGGTCAGCAGAAATACCGGCATGACGGTGGAAATTAAAGCGGTTGCCAAGGCCAGCCAGAAAATGGGCAAGCTGATATGAAAGGCGCTGGGGCCTTCCTGTATCAAGGTCTGTAGCAATACGCAAATGCTGGCGACACAAAGCGTCAATCCGGTAAATCGTAAGGAGCCCAGTCGCTGAATCAAGGGTTGGCTGCCGAGGAGATAACAGGCATAGCTTAAGGCTGAGCCCATGACGAGCATAGTGCCAAGCAGGGTGCCGTGCTGATGGCTTAGGCCATGAATGACGACCAGGGCTATACCACAGTAACTTAGTAGTAGAGCCATAAAAGTACGGCGTTTCATGGGTTTGTCATTGAACGCAAGATCCAGTATCACCACCAAGGTGGGGTAGAGAAACAGGGCTAGACGCTCCAGGCTGGCAGAAATAAACATCAAGCCTTCAAAGTCAAGTATGGATGAGAGGTAGTAGCCGGCTACGCCTAGCAGGCCAATGCTGATCATGTCTTCTCGTCTGAGTGTTGGGCGATCAGGGTTGCGCGTGGCCCAGAAAATGGCTAACAAAAAGAAAGGCAGCGACAATAACATGCGCCAACTCACCAACGTGAGTGCATCACAACCGTATCGATAGGCCAGTTTGGCAAAGATGGATTTGGCGGAAAAACCAGCTGTGGAAACAAGTACCAGCAAGGTGCCGGTCCATCGTTGTCGTGAAGTTATGCTTCCCATGACATGGTCAACTGGCAGGACAAAAGCCTTCAATTCTAACAGGATAAGTGTCTTATTTAGTGTATTATGAAAAAATTTACAAATCTGGGGTCATGGTTTTGACACAGATCAGTAACCTTACATTACAATCGCCTGCCCTTCGGGGGCTGGAAGGGTTTTGGGGTCGCTGTTGAGTAGCGACCATAATCATGATCACTCAACAATATGAGGGTTGACCATGCAGATAGGGATTCCCGCTGAAACGACAGCCGGTGAGACCCGCGTTGCCGCAACGCCTGAGACCGTTCGTAAGTTTGTGGGGCTCGGCTATAACGTGGTAGTGCAAAGTGGTGCTGGACGAGTTTCAAGCTATATCGATCAGGCTTATCAGGAAGCAGGCGCTGTGATTGTTGAAGGGGCTGCTGCCACCTTGAGCGATAGCGACGTGGTTTTGAAAGTGGCTGCACCCGATGCTGAAGAAACGGCCTTGATTAAACAGGGCGCCGTGGTGTTGGCTATGTTTGCTCCTCATATCAACCCCTTTCTCGAACAATATGCGCAGCGCCAGCTGACCTGCATTGCCATGGAACTGATTCCTCGTATTACCAGGGCCCAGAGTTCGGATGTGTTGTCATCCCAGGCTAACGTAGCAGGATATAAGGCTGTACTCATGGCGGCTAATGCCTACCAGCGCATGTTTCCCATGCTGATGACAGCGGCCGGCACGGTTAAGCCGGCTCGTGTGGTTGTGCTGGGGGTGGGCGTGGCTGGGTTGCAGGCTATCGCCACCGCACGACGTATGGGGGCGGTGGTAGAGGCGTCTGATATGCGCCCGGCAGCCAAGGAGCAAGTGGAGTCCTTAGGCGGCAAATGGTTGGATGTCCCGATGAGCGATGAAGAGAAGGCTAAAGCCTTGGGGACGGGAGGGTATGCCTGGATTCCTTCAGCTGACTATGTTCGTGATCAGGCACAAGTCGTTGACAAAGCAGTGAGTGCTGCAGATATCGTGATTACCACAGCACTGATCCCCGGTCGCAAGGCCCCCATTCTAGTGCGCGAGGCTACGGTTGCTAAAATGCGACCGGGTTCAGTCATCGTCGATATGGCGGTCAGCTCAGGCGGCAACGTTGAAGGCTCACAGTTGGATCAGACCGTGGTCACTGAAAACGGTGTGACCCTCCTCGGAGTCGGTAATATTCCAGCCACCGTCGGTGCGGAAACTTCGGCACTGTACGCACGTAATCTGCTCAACTTTTTACAGCCTCAGCATGATAAAGATGCTAAGGCGTTAAAACTGCAGCGTGATGACGATATGGTTAAACCTACGTTGATCGTCGATGCCGGTCAGGTACTTTACAAGAAGCCCAACTGAGGGGGAGCGTGTGATGCAAGCAATCGTCGCCCATGGGGCTGTGCAAATGGCTGAACAGGCAGGGGCCATTCCCTTTGTCACGGTGTTCACCATCTTTGTGCTGGCAATTTTTGTTGGATATTACGTGGTCTGGAGTGTGACTCCTGCCTTGCATACACCATTGATGGCGGTCACCAATGCGGTTTCCGGCATTATCGTGGTCGGTGCGATGTTGCAGGCGGTGGATATTCCCGGCCATTCCATGACCCTGACCAGTGTTCTGGGTGCACTAGCCGTACTTCTTGCCAGCATCAATATCTTTGGCGGCTTTGCTGTCACGGAACGTATGCTGGATATGTTCAAGAAGAAAAAGAAGTGAAGGGGGCCTGACTATGCAAAATTTAACGCAATACGCCGATTGGGCCTATCTGGTAGGTGCCGTTCTCTTTGTCCTGACCTTGCGCGGTTTGTCTTCTCCGGTATCGGCGGTGATAGGTAATCGTTACGGCATGATCGGGATGGCCCTAGCCGTGATGACCACCTTCTTTGTGGCGCAGAATCCCAATGTTCCTTTGATCCTGGGGGCTATGGTGGTGGGTGCCTGCATCGGTATTTATCGTGCCCGCACGGTTCCCATGACGCAGATGCCAGAGACCGTGGCGATGATGCATTCGCTGGTAGGTTTGGCGGCAGTATTGATCGCCGTGGCTGCTGTGTTTCATCCGGGGGTTACCCATGACATGGTGCACAGATTTGAGCTCTTTGTTGGTTGTTTTATCGGCGCCATTACTTTTACCGCTTCAGTCATAGCCTGGGGGAAACTCTCGGCCAAGCTCGCTGCACGTCCGCTCAAGGGCAGCTGGGTCAAACCGGTACAGGCTATCCTGTTTGTCCTTATGCTGGGATTGGGTGTCGATTACTTCATGACCGAGGAGGTGATGGCCTTCTTGGCCATGACCGGTGTTGCTCTGGTGTTTGGTTATTTCTGGATTGCTCCCATCGGGGGCGGGGATATGCCGGTGGTGGTGTCCTTGCTGAACTCCCTT
This sequence comes from Pseudomonadales bacterium, assembly GCA_013043915.1. Taxonomy (GTDB): domain Bacteria; phylum Pseudomonadota; class Gammaproteobacteria; order Pseudomonadales; family Moraxellaceae; genus JABEVH01. The sequence goes on along the minus strand of JABEVH010000031.1, from coordinate 96 downwards.
TCAGGGTGGGCGGCAGCCGGTATCGGCTTTACGCTCAATAACTCCATGCTGATCATTGCTGGTTCTCTGGTGGGGTCTTCGGGTGCCATCTTGTCC
>JABEVH010000030.1 GCA_013043915.1 Pseudomonadales bacterium | reverse complement strand
TCGAAGCGGGCTGTACAAAAATGCCGACTCAGGAATTGACCCAACCGGAAGTGGTATCTTTGCAAAATCCGTAAAGGGAACAGACATCAGGTTGTCTGACCTTGACGAACCCGGCCTTCAGCAATTGTTCTTCCCCTCGGTGCCTCTGGTACGTACCACCTGGATATTGCCTGACTGGACCCAGGTGCATCTGGAACTCAAACGCAAGGGCGTCACCCGCATGCTGCTGTGGGAGGAGTACGCCGAGCGACAGGGAAATGGGGCATACAGCTATGCTCAATACTGTGCGCTGTACGGCGACTGGGTGCAGTTGCAGCGACGATCCATGCGTATGATCCACCGCGCCGGGGAGAAGCTGTTTCTGGACTACTGTGGCCCCACCGTGCCCGTCGTCAATCCAGACACCGGGGAGATTCGGACGGCACAGGTATTTGTTGCTGTGATGGGCGCCTCCAGTTACACCTTTGCCGAGGCGACGTGGTCTCACCCAGGAACAATCTCAAATGTCAGCTTAAACAAAAAGAGGCAGCCATCATCACGGCTTGGCAGACTATGCCGCCGGCACAACGTAATCAGGCCTGGTTGGAAACCCAACTGGATCAAGCTCGACAGACCTCCATGTTGCCGCCTCAAGCCACTCAGTAAGTTAAACACGTAGAACCCAGGGCCAGGGTTCTACTGCTTACAGGAAAGTTGCCCTCAGGCCTGAGTATGGGCGAGCTACCTTAGCGTGGAATTTTTGCCTTGTAAAATAGCTTGTTGGCGTTTTTGGCCTGACTTGCGGAATAGATTCAGTGCCTTAGCTGATAGGGACGGAAAGCTTCCAGCTGCTTTGGCAATGGTACCTCGCCAATACGGCAACATGATTTCCAGCGGGCGATCTTTCAGGGCTGGACCGAGAATGGCAGCGACCAGTTCTTCCGTACTTAAGGCTCGAGGCCCAGAGAAGGTCAGCGCAGCTTGCTCTTTGTCTTTCTGGATATCGAGCATGGGGGTTTGAACCGCATCGGGGCAGATCGTGGTCACGGCGATACCTTGATCAGCCAATTCCATCCCGGCAGCCAAAGAATAGCCGCGCACAGCAAATTTACTGGCGCTGTATAAGCCTAAGCCCGGCACGGGGGAAAGCCCTGCCAGTGAGGCCATGTTGATAATATGACCCTGGTGGCGAGGTATCATGTGGCGCAGAACAGCTTGCATGCCAAAAATTGTACCTTTGACGTTGATATCAAAGTGAAAATTGACATCATCGGCTGTAGCATCTTTGACCCAGTTGTCACGGAGTACCCCCGCTACATTAGCCAGGACATCGAGCTTGGTCCATGATTTTATCAAACTGTCTACCAAGGTATTCCAAGCGACTGCGTCACGAACGTCCAGATGTTCTATGCGCAATTGATCCTGCCTTTGCGTATGTTTAACCAGCGCTTGCATGGGTGATGTGTTGATATCACAGGCACAGACACTATGGCCTAGTTCAAGTAGTTGCCGGGTGAGTTCATAGCCTATGCCGGAGGCTGCACCGGTCACCAAAAACGTCTGGCTCATGTCATTAACTCCGTGCACTGTGAGTCTGGAAATGACCAAACTCCAGGTTACCTACGCGAAAAGTGGGTGTGGTACCTGGTAACAACCAATGACCATCAGATTCAGAAGAAGGCGCCATATTGGACCAGCGTTCATCCAGAGGATTGGGGCCAGCAACGCATTTTTCCTGCACCATGGAAATATATTGATCGACACCATATTCCAGTGTATTGCCATTGATCACAATTTCCGAACCTGTGCGTCGGGCAAAATCAGCAAGTCCTGCGATTTTTGAGTACTTGGGTTCATAGGCATCAAGACTGACTCCATTTTCACTGGTAACCAGCAATCCTTGTTCCGTATGAGCCACGATGGAGTGATTGCCCTCGGTATGTCCTTTGGTACGCATCAGAGCTACCGAGCCATCTCCCAAAAATACACTATCATCCAGGAGTACAACGCGGTCCTGAGGAATACTCTCTAGACCGCCCGGGCAATACCATTGATTCTGCCAAGGGATCAAGGACATTGTACTTTCCCATTCTTCACGCATGACCAATAACTTGGCGTTCGGAAAAATTGCCCGTTGACCTGCTCCCCCCAGCCAACGCGTCAGGTTTTGTGTATGTAAATGATCATAGGTGAGATAATCCACATCGTCGGGTCTTAGCCCGATTTGGGCGAGGCATTGCAGTACGGTCGATGTTTTCTTGAAGATTGCTTTCTCCATAACCGGCGCGAAACGACCCGCACTGGCATCAAGTTGGGCAAAAAAAGGCGTCGCGCGCTGATGTTCCCAGTCAGAGGGGCTGACCAGAAGTGTCTTAAGTCCTTGAGGACTATTAAACTGAATCACAAACAACCGGTTGCATAAATGAACAAAGGGTGTAGGTAGTCCAAAGGCATTCAGGTAAGCATATTTACTCGGATAGGGTACACGAACCAGCTCAAACGATTTATAGAAACGTACTTGGGGGCGGGCAAGCATGTCTCGGCGAAACTCCTGAGCAGCCTGACGCACATTATCAACACGTTCCATGGGGCGCAGCGAGTCGCGCGTGCCTACAAAGTGAGAAATCGTTGTGAAGTTGCTCATGGTTAGGCTCATGTAGTTAATTCAAGGAGTTATCCTGGCCACGTACCGGTTGCCAGAACACCAGCTGGGTCACTATAATTTCGACAAGAAATATTGTCAAATTGAGTCCAAGCATGGTTTCCACGCCCACAAGAGCCTATCGGGGAGTCTCTGCGGAACAGCGCAGTGAGGAGCGTCGCCAACGACTTCTTGAGGCAGCCTTGGAGTTATTTTCCACTCAGGGCTACGCCAAAACCCCTATTGAAACCCTGTGTGCAGCAGCCAAGGTGACGGCACGACATTTTTATCAACTATTTCCCAGCCGCGAAGCACTACTTCGCGCCCTTTACGATGGCATGGTCGAGAACTTGCGTGCAGCTGTTCTTGCCGCCGTATCGCTGCCGGATGTGCCACGTCATGAACAGATCTCACTGGCGGTTCAGGCTTTGGTCTTGCACTACCTGGAAGACTCACGCCGAGCCCGGGTAGGTGTGCTCGAAGTGGTGGGTGTCAGCGCAGAGATGGAGCAACGCAGGCGAGCCGTAATACATGAGATTGCAGATATTATTGAGCACTATATCCAAGGATTAGCCAAACGGGGAGAGCTTCCAGAACACAACTACCATCTCATCAGTGTGGCCTTAGTTGGCGGGATCAATGAACTGCTGGCTGAGTGGTTGACCGTAGCCCAGCCACCGAGTGTGACGGATCTCAGCAACGAGATAATTTATATTTTTGATGCCCTGCTGCGAGGTGCATCACCCGCAAAATTCACCTGAACCTAATCAACTTATAGTTCTTCCCAAGATATGGAGCTAGAGTATGCAACGTCCTTCAAAGATCTTTGTTACCGGTGCCAACGGATTTATTGGCAGATCCCTCATGCGTCGGTTTCGAGAACAAGGCGTCGCCGTCTGCGGGGTAGACCTGGTTGCTGACCAGGCATGGAATGTGATCGCAGGTAATGTTGCCAGTGCTGGATCCTGGCAATCTCAAGCTAAAGGCTGTGAGCTGGTCATCCACACCGCCGCAGTCGTCTCCAATTCAGCACCAGCGGAGCTATACCGCAACGTCAGCGTGGGAAGCGTTCGCCATGTGATCAATGCAGCCATCAAAGCAGAAGCTCATCGTGTTGTGCATCTGTCATCAATTGCAGCCTACGGTCTGAATTTTAGTCATGATCGGGTGGAAACCGACGCCATCAGCCTGTTAAGTGGATACCCCTACTGCGATGCCAAGGCAGCCAGTGAACATGCAGCATTAGCGGCCCATGCTGCCGGTGAAATGGCTTGTACAATTATCCGGCCGGGAGATGTCTATGGACCTGGTTCCCGGCCTTGGGTGTTAATTCCTTTAAGCATGATGCGTAAAAATCAGTTCTTTTTGCCAGCCTTGGGAAGAGGGATATTCAGCCCTGTCTATATCGATAATCTGCTTGATGGTATTGAAGCCGCTGCACTCAGTCCAGCAGCAGGTGCTGGTCAAATATATAACATCACGGATGGTACACAGCCGACATGCCGAGAGTTTTTTGCTCATCACTGGCAGTGGTTAGGACGCAAGGGAACACCTCCCATGCTGCCAAACATGCTGGCCTCACCAGTCGTGGCGATGGGTGCATGGTTGCTCAATGATGTTTTAAAGCAAAACTCAGAAATCAGTGTGGGTTCGCTGGCCATGCTCAAACGCCAGGCAGGGTACTCAATCGTTAAGGCTCAGCATCAACTGGGCTATCAACCTAAAATCAACCTCAGCCAAGGTATGGAACTGACTGAGTCTTGGTTGAAAGCAGAAAAACAGATTTGAGATTTGTGGAGGGTTGACAATGCTAGGGTTCAGTTACAAGATTATCTACCGACTGATAGGTAGGTAATAATGCAGATTAATACCGATCATGAGCTGCGCGTGGTCATGAATACGCACGAAGTGGTATGGACAGATGCTCCTGTACCTGGCGTACAAAGGCGGATGTTGGAACGAGACGGGGTTGAGCTCGCACGAGCCACTTCTATCGTGCGATACGAGAAGGGAGCCGAGTTCACCTCTCATACCCATGATGGTGGGGAGGAGATTTTAGTGCTTGAAGGTACCCTGATCGATGAGCTGGGCAGCTACGGCCC
>JABEVH010000029.1 GCA_013043915.1 Pseudomonadales bacterium | reverse complement strand
CTATTGGGATAATGTACGTTCAGGCCTGATTGCGCCGCTAGAACGGATGGAGGGTCTCTATCGTTGCCAGGATGGCAATATCTTGCCTGTGGAAAAATCCATACGCCTGCTTGCCGGCCAGGGTAATAGCTTACTGGCCATTCACTTGCATTCCATGGACGAAGAAAAGTCCAGAAATCATGAGCTGGAAAGTACGCTAGCCTTGGTACGAGCAACGCTGGAATCTACAGCCGACGGGATTTTGGTCACTGATCTTGATGGGCATATCCGTAATTTCAATCGACGATTTGCCGAGTTCTGGTCCTTGCCGGAAAAATGGTTATTGCTAGGAGAAGAACGTCGCATCTACCGCTGTATGCTACATCGTTTTATCAGCTCCAAAGATGGCCGTAGCTTTATGGAGAGTGCTCGTGCGGCACGCGAACAAGAAACTTTTGCTCTGCTTGAATTAAAGAATGATCGCTGGCTGGAGTGTCGGTCCCGTCCCCAACTGGTTGAAGAGCAGATACTGGGGCGAGTTTATACCTTTGCTGACATCAGTGCCCGCGTACAGGCTGAAGCCAAACTTCAGGAAGCCATGCAGCAGGCCCATGCGGCCAGTCTCGCCAAAACTGACTTTCTCAACCATATGAGCCATGAGCTGCGCACTCCACTCAATGCCATACTTGGATTTGCCCAACTCATGCAAGAAGAAGGTTGCAGCCCTCATGAGGAAAAAGTTGACCTGATGCTTAAGGGTGGCTGGCATCTGCTCAGCCTGATCAATGAAGTGCTTGATTTGGCACGTGTTGAAGCTGGCAAAATAGATCTGCAACTTGAAACTGTGCATCTGCAAGGCATTCTGCGCGAATGCCTTGCCTTGGTTCGCCCCATGTCTGAAACAAAATCGATTAACTTGCTAAACCTTGAGAGCAGTCCCGCGCTGTATGTGCACGCTGATGCTCGTCGTTTGCGACAAATGGTGCTAAACCTGCTGTCCAATGCCATTAAATACAATCGTACGGGCGGTAAAGTCTGGATAGCATTATCGACAACTGAAAGTGTGGTCAGTATTGAAGTCCATGATACCGGCCTAGGCATTAGCACAGAAGACATCAACCGTTTATTTGAGAATTTTAGTCGTGTTGGTTCAACCCAACATATTGAAGGGACCGGCATAGGCTTGGCTTTCTCGCGTAAACTAGCTCACCTGATGAAGGGTGACATCCATGCCATGAGTACCTTGGGACAAGGATCCAATTTTATTCTGTCTCTACCTCGTGTACACCACGTCGATGAATCCCCGCCTGACATACAGACGACACCTAATAATCCTCCCAATTTAGCACCCCTGCGTGTACTTTATGTTGACGATGACTCCACTAATCGACTTATCGTCAAAGCCATGTTACGCAAACAAGCTGTTGAACTGGAAACCGCAGAGACAGGGGCTCAGGCTTTGCAACGCCTGCACTTAGGTAATATTGACCTGCTGATTGTTGATATGCATTTAGAAGACATGACCGGTATTGACCTGGTCAATCATCTTCCTCCTCCTGATACCCCAGGCACTCCCGTCCGTTTCATGCTTTCCGCCAGCGATGATGCAGAAATTAAAATTCGTGCCCGTAATGCAGGCATCCAGCGCTATTTGACCAAACCCCTGGATATCAAAGAGTTTCTCCAAGCGATCGCCGAAGTACGCCCCTACAAGTATTGAAACTTCATAACCAGCCCCCATAATAAGGCTTAACCTTAAAGCATGATTGCTGTGGAGACTTAATCTTGTCCATTGATCACTCCACATGGCTGCTGAATCATGCCTCCCCTTTAAAGGGTATGCGACGCGGGCTGGAAAAAGAGTCACTGCGTGTAACGCCTCAAGGTCATTTAGCCATGACGCCCCATCCCGTGGCCTTGGGTTCAGCACTTACACATCCGCATTTGACCACTGACTACTCGGAGTCCTTGCTGGAACTCATTACCCCTGCCATGCATTCCATCACTCAAAGCCTGGATTTCCTTGATACCCTGCGTCGTTACACTTTGCAAAACATGGGTGATGAGCTGCTTTGGACACATTCGATGCCCTGTTTTCTCGGAGAAGACAACTGCATCCCCCTGGCTCAATATGGTGTGTCACCGGCAGGGCGTATGAAAACTGTGTACCGTCATGGCCTTGGCATGCGTTATGGGCGCCGTATGCAAACCATAGCGGGCATTCACTATAACCTGTCTTTCCCTCCTGAATTCTGGCAAGCCTGGCAAGATCACCTCGGTAATAAGCAAGCCCTCCAAGCCTTCATATCGGAGGGTTATTTTGCGTTAATACGCAATTTTCAGCGACATAGCTGGTTATTGTTATACCTTTTTGGAGCTAGCCCGGCCGTCTGTAGCAGTTTTTTACGAGGTCGAACACACCCTCTGCAAGAAGGCCCGAAGCATACTTTATCCCTTCCTTGGGCCACGTCGTTGCGTATGAGCGATATTGGTTATCAGAACAACCTGCAGGCTGAGTTAGATATTTCCTACCGTGATCTTGAAAGCTATGTTGCCGGACTTGATCATGCAATACGCACCCCCCATCCTCCTTTCACCCGCCTTGGGGTCAGAGACGCATCGGGTGACTGGTTACAACTTAACGATCACATTCTTCAAATCGAAAATGAGTTTTATGGACTTATACGCCCCAAAAGAACTCAGCATAGCGGCGAACGGCCTGGCCTGGCCCTGCAACGACGTGGTGTTGAATATGTTGAACTACGCTGTGTAGATCTCAACCCGTTTACGCCTTTAGGTATCGATAGTCATAGCGCACATTTTCTGGAGATTTTTGCGTTAACAGCCCTCATCAGTCCCAGCCCTGATTTTCAGCAACACGAGTATACCCTGCTGCGTGAAAATCAGAGACGCATGGTGCAAGAGGGGAGAAAACCTGGATTGCAACTACTTGACTGTGCTGGCGAATTTGATTTTTTACAGCGAGCCGAGGAACTATTTGAACGTATGTCCCCTGTAGCACAAGCTCTCGACCAGGCGTACCAGACAACCAACTATGGCGCGGCACTTATTTCCCATAAACAACGTCTACATAATCCGGATGCCTGTCATTCAGCGGCCATCCTGCAGAGCATGCATGAACATGGTTGTTCTTTTTATGACTTTGCCCTGGATAAATCACGCGAACACAGCCAATATTTCCGCGACCGCCCTTTGCCTTTTGATCAGACGGAAGTCATGCAGCAGCAGGCACAATCCTCACTATTGGCACAAAAGCAACTGGAAAATGAGCAGAAAGATATCAGCCTGGAATCTTATCTGAATGCCTATTTTGGCAACCGGTAACTCTCCATCCCCATGCGTTTACTGCTGCACCACAAAGCTGGTAAAGAATACGTTCTGTACCTGAACCTTGGATCCATCTTCACGAAGCAATATAGCATTGATACCCTTAAGTGCCTGCTGGCGCAAAAACTCCTGACCTTGCGGGGTGGTCATAGTTTGCTGATTCTGCGCTGTAAACAATAACAGTAAGTAGTTTCGCAAGGATGGGGCGTGGTATTTAACCTCATCAGCGATATCATTGCTCGCCACTCGCAAAGACACATCAACCTTGACATAGTGTGGCGTATCGCCCGCACCACTCCCGCCAAAGTTGGTAACAAACGAAGGCGAAAGATCGACGTAGGGCACTGCACTCCCTCCACCACCTTCCTCGGCACTTGCCGCAAGACTCATCCCTAGCACAAGCACCCAACACACAACCTTCATAACCATTCCCCGGCATCTCCACGGTATACTGTGCATCAATCATAGCTTGACGATGGACGGTTTAGCAGTGAAATTATCAGCCACATGTTAACAGAGACCTATGATGCCTTCTTCACATAAAATTTATGCCCTGATCCTGGCGTTTTGCCTGACTTCCATTGCTTTTGCCCTGTATCTGCAGCATGCCATGCACCTTGAACCTTGTCCATTATGCATATTCCAACGACTTGCCATGATCAGTGTTGGCTTGTTGGCGTTGCTGGCTACCCTGCACCGTCCACAAATCTGGGGGTCACGCATCTACGGCTTCCTAATAACCTTGGCCAGTTTAGCAGGCATGGGGGTTGCCATTAGGCATGTCTGGCTGCAGCACTTACCTGCCGACCAGGTACCTTCCTGTGGTCCAGGGCTTAATTACATGCTGGATGTATTTCCCATGCAAAAAGTGATCAGTCTGGTACTACGAGGTTCAGGTGAATGCGCCAAGATTGACTGGACCCTGGCTGGTTTTACGCTTCCAGAAATAACCTTAGTTGCCTTCGCAGGCTTAACCTTGCTTGGCTGTTACCAGATGTTTCGCCGTTGATACGGACAGGGCTTGGCCCAGCGCGCAGCTCATGCTAGGTTTAAGGCTAGGTGGGTATGACCTCAATATTGAAGGATAAGAATTATGCGTGACAGCCACAACGATAATAAATTCAGCGACCGTATGGATCACGTCATTCAAGATTGGCTAAAAGAGCGGCAAAAGCTGATTGTGCTGCTATGTTCGATTCAAGACGACCCCTCATGGCATGAGGATCATGTTCCAACAGGCACTAAAGTTCAGTCTTTTTGCCAAACGCTGATGGATTATGTCTCAGCAGGTCACTTTGAAATCTACGATGCCCTGATCCATGAAGCCGAACGTTGTGGCCGTCTTCAGGACTTGGAAAAAGCGCAGTTGCTTCATGCTCGCCTGCAAACAAGCACCGATAGCGCTTTGCGCTTTAACGACCTGTTTGATGACGAGGAGAGCTGTGAAGATAAGGTAGCACTTGCTGCAGGTCTGTCTGAACTAGGCATAGCGCTAGAGGAGCGATTTCAGATCGAGGATGAAATGCTGGCCCTGTTGCATGACCACCCGGTGGTTGAGTCTGTCTGATCTTGCTGTGGATCTTTCATCATTGCGCCTACAGCTACTTGATCATGCCCAGCTGCTTGGCTTTAGTGGTGTAGGTGTCTCTGCTCCCCAACTGGAGCAAGATGGCGAAAAACTACAACGTTTGTGGCAACAGGGCTACGGCGGCAACATGCAGTATCTGGTTAAGCATGGTAGCAAGCGCTGGCGCCCTGAAGAGCTGGTTCCGGGAACGCTACGCGTGATCAGTCTAAGTATGAGCTGCTGGCCTCCTGCAGCGGATTCCTTGTCTGCGCTGGCAGATCCTGATCGCGCTTACATCGCTCGATATGCCTTAGGGCGTGATTACCATAAAGTCATGCGACCTCGTCTTGCCAAGCTGGCAACGTGGCTATATCAAACCAGCGGGATCCACCAAGGTAGGGCTTTTGTTGATTCAGCGCCAGTCCTGGAAAAAAGACTGGCTGAGCAGGCAGGCATAGGCTGGATAGGCAAGCATACTCTCCTGCTTAGTCGACAGCAGGGCTCTGCCCTATTACTCGGTGAGATTTACACCAATATCCCTCTGCCCATCGACATACCCGTTGACAACCACTGTGGCAGCTGTCAGGCATGCATGGAAATTTGCCCTACAAGAGCGCTGCGCGCCCCTTATGTTCTGGATGCCCGCTTATGCATCAGCTATCTGACAATAGAATCTCGTGAAGATATTCCGGAGAGTTTGCGCCCAGCCTTGGGCAATCGAATTTTTGGCTGTGATGACTGTCAGCTAGTTTGCCCCTGGAACCGTTACGCCAGAACCACGCAGGAACGCGACCAGCAAATTCGTCATGGTCTGCATGCGGTTCATCTCAACGAACTGGCCTATTGGGACGAAGCCCTTTATGAGCACAAGACCGAAGGCTCCGCCTTACGCCGTATTGGGTATACGGGCTTTATGCGTAATATAGCGGTTGGCTTGGGCAACGCCCGACCTCTTGCAAAAAACTTGCAAGCTATTGCGCACCTTCAACGACACCCAGCTGACCAGGTACAACGGCATGCCGACTGGGCTGCCAGAAACATAGAGCGGCGTTTAGCAACGGCTCAGCATGCTGTGTGTCCTGATCCTGAAACGACTGCCTGCCCTACACCTTAATGTCTTTTAGCCTATTAACTCGGCATCCTGAAAAAATACTGGCGGTAGTAACGCAGCTCTTCGATGGAATCACGTATGTCCTCAATCGCCAAGTGTGAACTTTTTTTATGAACACCACGCATAATCTCAGGGTGCCAGCGATACGCCAATTCCTTAACCGTGCTGACATCCAAATTACGATAATGAAAAATAGCCTCTAGGCGTGGCATATACCGATAGAGGAAACGACGATCCTGGCAAATGGAGTTACCACACATGGGGGATTTACGCGGCTCAACAAATCTTTGCAGAAAATCCAGCATCTGCTCCTCTGCAGTAGCTTCATCAAGCGGACTACGCCGAACGCGGTCCGTCAGTCCCGAAGAACCATGTTGACGTGTATTCCACTCATCCATGGCATTAAGCACCGTATCTTTCTGATGCACCGTCAGGATCGGCCCTTCACTCAATACATTCAAGTGGCTATCCGTAATAATCGTAGCCATTTCAATAATGCGATCCTGGTCCGGATTGAGTCCAGTCATTTCCAGATCGATCCAGATCAGATTGCCTTCTTTGGAGGCATTCATACGACAAACTCCTTCAATAATTGCCGCCAGTTTAGCAGACTCATGCCTAGCTGGGTGACAAGATCACCCAAGCACGCCTAGAATCGACCTTCAGTCATCTCGAGATACTCATGGCCGGACGTAAACTAAATCGTCAACAACGCTGGCGGGTAGAACGCATACAGCAAGAACGCATTGCTCGCGCAGAAAAGCGAGGGCTGATCGCAGATGACTTATTGGTGCAAGGATCTCTTGGCCAGGAATTACAAGGGCGAGTATTGGCCCACTTTGGCACACAACTTGACATTGAGGCACTTGACCAAAGTCAGACACAACGCTGCTATGTACGCAGCAACCTGCAGGGTTTGGTGACAGGTGATGAAGTCATTTGGCAACCTTCCCTAGATGCCTCCACGCCTGGCGTGATCAGTGCATTGTTGCCACGTCGCACCCTTCTGGAACGACCCGATGCTTATGGCCAACGCAAACCCGTGGCCGCTAATATTAGCCAGCTGGTGATTGTGCTAGCAGCGCAACCCGAACCTTCAGCCCGTTTAATTGATCATTATCTGGTCGCTGCTCATGCTGCCGGGCTTCTTCCCCTGCTCGTACTAAACAAAGAAGACTTGCTGAGAGAACCACAACGAGAACTTCTACAAACCTATGAAGATCTGGGTTACCGCCGCATCACCACTCAGGCACTGAGCGGCGAGTTAGGCACTCTGCCTGATGAACTAAAGGGGCATGTCAGTGCCTTTGTCGGTCAATCTGGTGTTGGAAAATCCTCCCTGATCAATGCATTGCTTCCTGGTACTGTACAAGCAGTCCAAGAACTATCCGATCGTTCAGGACTAGGTCAGCACACCACCACCACAGCTCGGCTATTTCACTTTCCGGGAGGTGGAGATCTCATTGATTCACCCGGCATACGTGAATTCGGTTTGGGCCTGCTCACTCCAACGGAGATACTTCAAGGCTTTATCGAGATAAGACCCCTACTGGGGTCGTGCCGTTTCCGTAATTGCCGGCATCTTCAGGAGCCAGGTTGTGCCCTGAAACTTGCAGTCAGCGAAGGCCGGCTACACGCAAGTCGATTACAGAGCCTCTTGACCATGCTGACTACCACAGAAGCCAACTCGTGAGCCCGGTATGCTAACGTATTCGACCTTGGGTGCCGAAAGCTCAGCACTGCGTGTATACTAGGGCCCCATCTATGAGAATCATGATTCGTCTATGGAACATCTGCCCGAATTTATCTTACATCACTGGTTACTCAGCGGCCTTTTTATAGTTCTTATCTTTGCTTGGCTGCTACTAGAACGGGTGCGGGCTGTTTCTACGATTACAGCTCAGGAACTGACCCAACAAGTCAACCATGCCGACGCTGTCATTTTAGATCTACGCTCTTCCGCTGATTTTTCTCGGGGACATATTGCCCAGTCGGTGAACGTCCCCTATAACGAATTGACACAAGGCCTGACCTCCTTGCAAAAATATGCAGGACAGCCCCTGATTCTGGTTTGTAACACGGGCGTTACGGCGGGTCCTGCTGGCTTGATGCTACGCAATGCAGGATTTGCTCAGGTCACTCGGCTTGAAGGCGGTATTACGCGCTGGAAGCAGGATGGCTTACCCTTGGTTACCTGACCCGATAGACTACCGGAGGAAAACCGACATGGTCGAAGTTACGGTTTATACCACCCCCATATGCCCTTACTGTGTGCGCGCAAAAGCCTTGCTCACCCGTAAAGGCGTATCCTTTAGTGAAGTGGATGTAAGCCAGGATCATGATCGTAGAGCATGGTTGATTGAAAAGACCGGAAAACGTACGGTCCCCCAGATATTTATTGGCGATCAACCCATAGGCGGCAGTGATGATCTGCATGAACTTGACCGCCGTGGAGAGCTCGACAGACTTCTCGCTTTGCATCAAGAATGAATTTTATCTAACCATAAAAGGAAGTATCATGTCTGATCAACAAGAACAACCACAGGCACAAGGACAATTTGCTTTACAGCGCATCTATTTGAAAGATGCCTCCTTCGAAGTACCGAGCTCTCCTCAGGTTTTTTTGGCACCGTGGCAGCCTGAAATCAATATACAGCTGGCGACGGAGTCTAATCATATTGAGGGCGGCAACTACGAAATAGTCCTATCGCTGACCGTCACTGCCGTCAATAATGGCAGCACAGCATTTCTGGTAGAGCTCAAACAAGCGGGCATTTTCCTGCTCGAGAATATCCCTGAAAGCAATCTGCCCGGCTTACTCGGCAGTTACTGCCCCAATATACTATTTCCCTTTGCGCGCGAAGCCGTCGCTGATATCGTAGCTCGCGGCTCTTTTCCCCAACTGCTGCTTGCACCCATTAATTTTGATGCCGTCATGGCTGAACGTCAGCGCCAGATGGCTGAAGAAAACACGACTGCCTTGCAGTAAACAGTTAGCCTGCGCCCGGGTAGCCCTGTTGACGCCACAGTTCGTAGACCACTACTGCTACGGCATTGGAGAGGTTGAGACTGCGACTCTCAGGGCGCATAGGCAAGCGCACCCTGTGCGTGATACGCGGATGTTGTAATGCCTCAGGCGGTAACCCTCTAGTTTCAGGCCCGAACAGCAAAATAATGTCACGACCCGCCTTGTCCTGATCTAAGTTCATGCTAGATCGTGTGCTCAGCGCATACACGGCAAGATCAGGACAAGCCGCCAGGCACGAATCTAGATCAGGCCAGCGCTTTACCGGTGCCCACTCGTGATAATCTAACCCCGCCCGGCGCAATCGCTTATCATCCATGGTGAATCCCAGCGGCTCTATCAGATGCAAATGTGCCCCGGTATTGGCACATAAGCGAATAATATTGCCTGTATTTCCAGGGATTTCAGGCTGAAAAAGTACAACATGCATCATGGAATATTCCGTCTACTTATCCCTGAATCAAGGCATCAACCCGTCAGCGTTTTTTCTTTTCAATCACCACCATAATGACTGAAAGCACCATGCCAACCATCAATACCAACAGGGTTGTTTGTCCACCCAAGGTATTTATATAACCGTTACCTCCACTGAACCAGGAGATCATGAAAAAAAATAAGGCTAACCCGAAACAAACTAAGCTCCCGACAGACCATACCAATCCATTGGGGCCTATGAACTTGGATACGTGATGCTCATGTTGAATCATTGATTTTATCATGGTAGTTCCCTCATACACATTCATGCGGACCATCCCCGCCATTTCAGGCTATGCCTGCCTGAGGGAAACACAAGCTCACTCACGGGTGCTGGCGACCAATGGCAACCCCCTAAACTTCAAATACCTCCTCTTATCTGCTAATTCTGGCCGTCCCTCCGGTCAATTCTGGCCGACAGGCCATGAGCGCCCTCTTGCCCACGCTGGCAGGCATAAAGAATCTTAAACTCCCATCACATCGTTCTAAGGTTCTGCTAGTCTTTAGCATAGGTTATCATCAGGATGGCGCATGCTGCCTAGCTTCCGGACATTGTGGAAAAAGTCTGGCCATTCCCGGCTGGGTTTGGTGCTGTCTACGCACAGCCTGAGCTGGGTTCTGATACAACCGGGGGCGCCACCCTCTATATTGGGAAGTGGGGCTATCATGCTCAACAACCGCGAACTTGGCGAAGTCCTGCTGGAGCTACTCAATACCCCTGGAATAGCCAACAGTCAGGTACATCTGGTGCTACCTCCGGGCAATTATCAGCTGTTACTGGCAGAAGCCCCTTCCGTTCCCGAAACTGAACTGGCTGATGCGCTGCGCTGGAAAGTCGCAGATATGTTGACTTATGACCCTGCAGAGGCCGCTTTGGATGCCTTTGCCTTGCCTGAAGATGCCTACCGTGGGCGGCAACCTATGGCCTATGTGGCCGCCTGCCCTCGTCCCTTGATTAGCAGTTTTGACCAGGTCTTTGCCCGGCTTCCTCTCGCACTGATGCGGATCACCATCCCCGAAGTAGCTAGCCTGCATGTGGGGCAGCGCATTGTCCCTGAATCTGAAAGCTGGGCTCTGGTCATGCTGGGGATTAACGAATGCCATATGTGCTTGATGCAACACCGTGAACTCTACCTGACCCGACAAGCCCCGGTAGGATGGTCACGCTTGCGCGGAACCGATGATTTTGATCACCTTCTGTTAGAGATACAACGTTCCTTAGATTACTACGAAAGCCAGATTGGCAAAGGCACTATCCGACGCGTTTTGATTTCTCCACATATCAAATCTGCCGAGCTTGCTACCTATCTGGATCAAAATATGACACCCGCTGTTTCTGTGCTTGATATTCAGCACCTGGTTCAAGGTGAATTAAGCGGTTCTGCCGCTGATGAGGCGGTAGCACTAGGAGCTGCCTTGGGGAGCGTGGAATGACGCTTCGCCAAGACATTGATCTGCTACAACGTCCTCCAGTTTCCCTGGCAGATGAACTGCTGCGTGTTGAAATCTGCCTTGGATTACTCGTTGTCATCGTTGTTTTTACCGTATTGGCCTCAAGCTACCTGCATTATCGCCAGCAGCGCGTCACGCACCAGATCACGGCCTTGCAGGCTACTGAAATGACCACTACCGAGACACTGACTCAATGGCAGGAACGCCTGGATCCTTCAAAGTTCTTGCGTGACCGGGAAGAGCAAATATCGGCAACCCAGCTACAGTTACTGGTCTTGGCCAACATGGACCGTTACCGAACCGGATTTAGCAAACGACTTCAAGCACTTGCCCAAATCAGCCAATCGGGGCTATGGCTGAAGGATATTCGGCTGGACAATTCAGCTAACTTGGGGGTTCATCTTCAGGGTTTGTGCTTGGATACGCGCCTTCTTCCCGATTACATAGCTCATTTACGCAGCGCCCATGAATTACCTGCCCGACAGGTATACCATCTTCAGGTCAAACGTACAGCAGAAGGTAATCCCAGCTTTGCCCTCGATAGCGTAGGGGGGACCTGATATGCGTTGGCAAGATACCCTGAACGGCTGGAACGAGAAGTTAAAACAACTTTCTCTGCGCGAGCGGCTGCTCGTGTGCTTAATGCCTATTGTACTGTCAGCTGCGGTGAGCTTCGATCAACTAAGCCGCCAGTACCAGTCTCTGCATCGGCAGGAAGGTGAACTTAAAAACATATACCAGCGCACGCAAACTTTAACTGCAGAAATAGCTACCCTACAGCAACAGGCCTTGCATCCTTCCCCCTACGACCCGCGATTACAACAATTACGCACTCAGTTGCAGGACCGGCAGCAGCGCCTGGTCAGTCCGAGTGTCATGTTAAATCTCATTGAAAGCGTTCTTGCCAGCCAGCAACATGTACGCATCGTCAGCATGGAAAGCCATCAACCTGAAATCTTGGCTGGCAGCGAAAAACAACCGATTTATCGACACCGCATCACACTGCAGTTACAGGGTTCCTACTTTGATGTGCTTCATTATCTGCGCATCCTGGAAGACAAGGGGCCGCTGTACTGGGATAGCCTACACG
>JABEVH010000028.1 GCA_013043915.1 Pseudomonadales bacterium | reverse complement strand
TGATCATGGGCAAGTGAATAAATTAAGCTAATTTTTCGTCAAGTCATGGCGATAGGTGAAATGCGGTCATTCTCAGCTGGGACTTTTGCAAGAGGCTCTGTGTAATAATTTGTGGCTTGTCCAAGGTTAGAAATGCGAAGTTTTGGCAACGAAGGAACTGCACCATTGGGGATCACAACAGCGGAGCTGGGGTGTCTGTGCGTTATTTGGCTATGCTGATCGTAGCAACACTCAAGACTTTAGGGTGTGATGGCAATGAGCGATAGGCTTGATTTTGAGGATAAGATTGCCATCATCCCCGGCGCGGGACAGGGATGAGGACGACGTTATAAGCTGTTGTTGACCTGATTCAGTCGCGTAATCTTGCTGGTATAAAACCGCTCCTGTGGTATGAGTGGCCTGGAGGCAGTCAGGGTCGGTTGATGGGATGATATCAGAAGGGTTAATCCGTTATTTTTCTTGGTTTTCTCCATGAAGCGAATGTGGAGCCATAGATCTTGATATCGTTCTGCGGTGTCGCTGTATCAGTTCCCGCAGTCCGAAAGGTAGAGCAGGACGGAGAATAAAGGAATGAACTTGTGGTGTGGAGAGTGCAGTACCACTCACGATCGCGACGTCAATGTCGCCAGGAACATTAGTTACCTGCATTGTCGCGGTGTGAAGCGACCAAGAGGTTGTAAGGTGTGAAAAGATGGTAGGGTTAAAAAGCAAAAAACCGACACGTATGCCGGTTTTTCAAGAACATAAGCACTTAGGCGAGAACAGTCATTTCAGGCAGCAGTCATGCCCTTGATATGATCGTTCAGGCGGCTCTTGTGACGAGCGGCCTTGTTTTTGTGAATAATGCCTTTGTCCGCCATGCGGTCAACGACCGGCACACAAGCCATGTAGGCGGCAACTGCCTGAGCTTTATCGCCACTGGCGATGGCTGCATAAGTCTTTTTGATGTAAGTACGTACCATCGAACGCAGGCTGGCGTTATGCTGGCGCTGCTGGTCGTTCTGACGAGCACGCTTCTTTGCTTGCTTCGTATTAGCCAAGATTCGGCTCCTCTGGGTTCTGTCGCTACAACAGCGAATAATTTTCAGTCAGGGCGACCAGGATAAGACGCCTGGGGACCCTACAATAGGGGCGGTATTTTGCGCCTGCTATATAAGTCTTGTCAAGAAAAAAGGGCAGGAAAAGCCGAGGAAAGGGTAGAAGTTCATCGACGACCTGAATCAGAGCAGGCATCCATTGCCGAGGGTCAGTCAAGTCGTTACCATCAGCCTCCCTTTTCAAGCTCAGAGAATACCACGTGCAAGCAACGGCGGAAAAACCACCCGCTCCGGGGCGTCAACGCGAAAAACTATGGCGTTCTACCCTGATTTTAAGTGCTATGACCATGTTGTCGCGTATCAGCGGCATGGTGCGCGATATGATCTACCTTGATCTTTATGGCGCCAACGCCATGATGGATGCCTTTTTGGTGGCTTTTCGTATCCCCAACTTTTTGCGGCGCTTATTTGCTGAAGGTGCTTTTGCGCAAGCATTTGTCCCTGTGCTTTCTGAATATAAGGTGCAGCGTGGGGATAAGGAGGTCAAGTTGCTGGTCAATAAGCTGGCTAGCGCTTTAACCTTGGTACTGGGTGGTTTGGCGATACTGGCTATGGCCGGTGCACCTTGGGTTATTGATGTATTTGCTCCTGGATATCATGCCTATCCACAGCGGCATGAGTTGGCCTCAAGCATGCTTAAATTGACCTTTCCCTACCTGCCTTTGATTTCGTTGACGGCCTTTTCAGGCGCTATCCTCAACAGTTATGGTCGCTTTTGGGTGGCGGGTTTTACCCCGGTGCTGCTAAATCTTTGCATGATTGCGACCGCTTGGTGGTTGTCACCACTTCTGGCGGTTCCCATCAAGGCCTTGGCGTGGGGGGTTTTAATCGCAGGGGTGATTCAACTCCTGTTTCAGATTCCCTTTCTGGCGCAAATTCACATGCTGCCGCGTTGGCAGCTGGACTGGCAAGACGAAGGCGTGCGTCGAGTCTTGCGGTTAATGGTGCCAGCTCTGTTCGGGGTTTCGGTTAGTCAGATCAACTTGCTGTTAGATACGGTGTTGGCCACCTTTTTGCCGGCAGGCTCGGTGTCCTGGCTATATACGGCAGAAAGGCTGACTGAATTGCCTTTAGGTTTGATAGGGATAGCGGTAGGCACGGTTATCTTACCTTCCTTATCCAATCGGCATGCCGAGGCAGATCACCATGCCTTTGCAGGAACCCTGGACTGGGCCATGACCGTGGTGGTGATGGTGGGTGTGCCTGCATCGCTGGCTATGCAGGTCCTGGCAGAGCCCATGCTGGCGACCTTGTTTATGCATGGACACTTTTCTGCTATGGCTGTAGAGCAGTCGGCAGCGGCTTTACGCGCTTTGTCGGGCGGTATACTGGCTTTTATGCTGATTAAGGTCTTGGCGCCTGGCTTTTACTCTCGTCAGGATACTCGTACACCGGTACGTATAGGGATTATCGCCATGGTGGCCAATATGGCTTTTAATCTTATGCTGGTCTGGCATTTCAAGCATGTAGGTTTGGCCATGGCCAGCACGTTGGCAGCCTTTGTGAATGCTGGTTTGCTCTACCGTGGGCTGCATCAGCGCGGTGTTTACCGCCTGGGGGGGCATTGGCGGCGTTTGCTTTTGCAGTTCGGGTTTGCCAATGTCGGTATGGTGATATTTCTTGAGTGGTTGCTGCCGAATACCGCGTTTTGGCTAGCTCATGGTTGGCACTATAAGTTATTGATCCTGATGGCCCTTATTCTGGCGGGTGCCCTGGTTTATTTTTTGCTGTTAGCGGTGGTAGGCGTACGTATCGGGCATCTGCGCTTTAGGCATTGATAGCTGCTCTGCATTAGGTTAATGCAAGGATATCCATTATAATGCAAGGCTTTGCAACAAGGTTGAAGGCATGCAGCTAATCCGAGGACTCCATAACCTGTCTCCTGATGAGCGGGGACGTGCCGTGACCATCGGAAATTTTGATGGTGTGCACATTGGGCATCAAGCGATATTGGCTAGTCTGCGGCTATCAGCTCAACCGTTGGGTATGCCATCTACCGTGGTGCTTTTTGAGCCCCAGCCTATGGAGTTTTTTCTGGGTGATCGAGCTCCGGCGCGGTTGATGCGCTGGCATGACAAGGTAGAGGCACTGCGTCATGCGGGCATCGATGAGGTGCTGGTACTACGTTTTGATGAGGCCATGCGTTCGTTGACAGCCCATGACTTTGTTGAACGTGTTCTGGCGCAGGGCTTGGGTTGCCGTCTTTTGATCATCGGAGATGACTTTCGCTTTGGTTGCGATCGTCAGGGTGATTTTGCCTATTTGCAGAAATGCGCGAGTAGGTATGGGTACACCGTGCAAGATACACCTTCGGTAGAGATTGCAGGCGAGCGCATTAGCAGTACCTTATTGCGCGAAGCCTTGACGGTGGCTGATTTTGAACGGGTGTATCAGTGCCTCGGACATAATTTTGTCATGAGTGGACGGGTGGTG
Organism: Pseudomonadales bacterium; assembly: GCA_013043915.1. Classification (GTDB taxonomy): domain Bacteria; phylum Pseudomonadota; class Gammaproteobacteria; order Pseudomonadales; family Moraxellaceae; genus JABEVH01. The sequence continues at coordinate 2,171 of JABEVH010000028.1, read as the reverse complement.
CAGGGGGATCAGTTAGGTCGTACTTTAGGTGTTCCTACCGCCAATATCCTGCTACGCCGGCAAGTGTCGCCTTTGCAAGGCGTCTATGCGGTCAAGGTTCGCTGGCAACCTGGTTCAGATTTTTACGCAGTGGCTAATGTCGGAAATCGACCGACCGTAGCGGGGCAGGTGCCTAGGCTTGAGGTTCATTTGCTTGATTTTTCTGGCGATTTGTATGGAAAGCGATTGCATGTGGAGTTTCTCTGCAAGCTGCGAGAGGAACATAAATTTGCCTCGCTGGAGGCACTGAAGGCAGCTATTGCTGCAGATATCATGCAAGCCCGTAAATTTTTTGCCCAACGTGCGGTTAAATCATTATGACGCAGGATTACAAGGCTACGCTGAATCTTCCCGATACTTCCTTTCCCATGAAGGCATCATTGCCGATCCGTGAGCCTGAACGCTTGCGTCAATGGCTGGCCATGGACCTCCATGCTCAGGTCCGCTTGGCTCGTCAGGGTGCAAAACGATTTGTGCTGCATGATGGACCTCCCTACGCCAACGGTGATATCCATATTGGACATGCGGTCAATAAGATCCTCAAGGATATGATCGTGCGTTCACGTACGCAGGCGGGTTGGGATGCTCCCTATGTGCCGGGCTGGGACTGCCACGGTTTGCCCATTGAACTCAATGTCGAAAAAAAGGTGGGTAAACCTGGAGTTAAGGTCAGTCCGGCTGAGTTTCGGCAGCTTTGCCGGGAATATGCGCAATCGCAGGTCAATAAACAGTCGCTCGATTTTCAGCGTTTAGGGGTGTTAGGTGACTGGCAACATCCCTACCTGACCATGAATCCTGCTCAGGAAGCCGATATTGTTCGATCCCTGGGGACATTGATAAAACGTGGTCATGTGCAGAAGGGGCTAAAGCCGGTGCACTGGTGTCTGGATTGCGCCTCGGCGCTGGCAGAAGCAGAAGTGGAGTACCAGGATAGAACCTCACCAGCTATCGATGTGGCATTTACGGTCGGTGATGCCGATGAGTTGATGCGTCGTTGTGGAAAACTGACCTGGACGGGTCAAACTGCACTGGTGATCTGGACGACAACTCCGTGGACCTTGCCCGCCAACCAGGCGGTATGTGTGCATCCGGATATCAGCTATGTGGTGGTGGATACCGGAGAACGTGTCTTGGTGCTGGCCAAGTCCCTGCACGAGGCAGCTTTGTTACGTTATGGATTGACAGGGCATGTGCTGGCTGAGGTTACAGGGCGAGAACTGGAAGGCCTCAAACTTAATCATCCCTGGGATGGGCGTCAGGTGCCTGTCATAGTGGGTGAGCACGTCACTGAAGATGCCGGGACAGGCTGTGTGCATACCGCGCCAGCGCATGGTCAGGATGATTATGCGGTGGGCTTGGTTTATCACTTGCCGGTAGACAATCCGGTGGATGCAGATGGAAGGTTTCATGCCTCGGTGCCGTTGTTGGGTGGGCAGCAGGTATTTAAGGCCAATGCTGCGATCATTGAACTGCTGAATGAACATGGTGTTCTGCTGAGTCATCGTCCTCTTGTGCATAGTTATCCGCACTGTTGGAGACACAAAACGCCGGTGATTTTTCGGGCAACGCCGCAATGGTTTATCAGTATGCAGCAGTCAGGTCTGCGCGATGCAGCCTTGTCGGCGATTGACCAGGTAGATTGGGTGCCCGACTGGGGTCAGGCGCGCATACGAGGCATGGTGGAACAGCGACCGGACTGGTGTATTTCTCGTCAGCGTACCTGGGGAGTGCCCTTACCCCTATTTGTGCATCGCGAGCAGGGACATTTGCATCCAGAAACCCCAGCGTTGATTGAAAAAATAGCTGAACGTATTGCGGCCGAAGGCATGGAGGCCTGGTTTTCCTCGGAAGACCAGGTGTGGTTAGGTGATGAAGCTCCTCAGTATGAGCGTGTTAAAGACACCCTGGATGTATGGTTTGATTCCGGGGTGACGCATGCCTGTGTGCTGGAACGTCGTCCTGAATTAGGCAGCCCTGCTGATTTGTACCTGGAAGGTTCCGATCAGCATCGCGGCTGGTTTCAGTCGTCATTACTAAGCTCTGTCGGCATGACCGGTCATGCTCCTTTTCGTCAGGTGCTGACCCATGGATTTACGGTTGATGGTAAGGGCCGTAAGATGGCCAAATCCTTC
>JABEVH010000027.1 GCA_013043915.1 Pseudomonadales bacterium | reverse complement strand
GGCGCTGACCCCTCAGATGTTTCGCTATGGTACCTTACGGCGGTCCTTAGCGACGGCAGTGTTGGCTGGCATGGTGGTCAGCGATGAGTCCTCAGCCATGGAAGCACAGGGATTGCATCCTATGTTGGTGCAAGGAGCGCGGGATAATATCAAAATCACCTTGCCGGAAGACTTAACACTGGCTGAGGGGATTTTGACTAGGCAGCTAGGTGAAAGTTCATGACGGGATTTCCGTGGCGCGTGGGTCAGGGCGTCGATGTGCATCGGTTTACCGAGGGTGATCATGTCGTGCTCTGTGGGGTGAAGATACCGCATGATCGAGGTGTGCTGGCGCACTCTGATGGCGATGTGGCTTTGCATGCTCTCTGTGATGCCCTGCTAGGTGCGCTGGCGCTTGGAGATATTGGGCAACACTTCCCTGATACAGATGAACGGTGGAGGGGCGCCGATAGCCGGGTTCTCTTGCGTCGGGTCGTGAGTCTGGTGAGTGAACGTGGTTTTGCGGTGGGGAATGTCGATATGACCTTGTTGGCGGAGCGGCCGCGTATCAGCCCGTGGCTCTCAGCTATGCAGGCTGCGGTGGCTGAAGATCTTGGTGTCGAGAGGGATGCTGTCAGTATCAAGGCCACCACCTCAGAAAAACTCGGTTATGTGGGGCGTCAGGAAGGTTTGATGGCTATGGCAGTGGTTCTTTTGGCGCGTCATCTATGAATATTGATACGGTGGGGGCCTATGCCTATGGCAAGCCCTTGGGACAAGCTGCTTTTAAAACTGAGCCAGCTGACTTTTGTGTACGTGAAGAACTGGGTTTTGAGCCGGATGGTGAGGGTGATCATGCCCTGATCGAGATAGAAAAAACCGGCATGAATACCCGCGACCTATTGACTGAGCTCATGCAGCTGACCGGTTTGGCAGAGGTTGATATAGGTTACTGCGGCATGAAGGATAAGCAGTCCATGAGTACGCAATGGTTTAGCCTGCATCTACCTGGTCATCGTGAACTCCCGACCTTAGGCGGAGAGCATTGGAAGGTGTTGCAAGCGCATAAACATCGCCGCAAGCTCAAGCGTGGCTCCCATGCACGCAATCATTTCAGTATTCTTTTGCGCCATGTTCAGGCCGATAAGGTGCAGCTAGAAAGCCGGCTGCAGCTGATGAATCAGCACGGGGTGCCCAATTATTTTGGCGAGCAGCGCATGGGATATGGTCGCAAAAATATTCAGCAGGCCTACGCGATGCTGGCGCGCTATGCCAAGCGGCCACCTCGGCGATTGAGTGCCCGTGAGTCCATGTTGGCTTCAGCGCTACGCGGGTTCTGGTTCAATGAAGTATTGTCGCGGCGTATAGATCAAGGTACCTGGACTGCCCTGCAGCCCGGGGATGTGGTTATGCTCGATGGCCGGCATAGTATATTTCTTCCTGATGCCGATGATGCTGACGTTCAGGCGCGACTTACTTCTCTGGCCCTGCATCTGACCGGGCCTTTACCGGGTGGAGGAGTATCTCCAGTAGGCGAGGCTTTGCAAGATCAAGAGCAGCAGTGGTTGCTGGAGGATCAGGAGGCGATTCGACGCATGGCCACGCTGGTGGATCAGCAGCGCCGTAGTTTGCGCTTAAGGCTGCAAGATTTGCGTTGCAGTTGGGAAGGCGGTGATCTCAGGATGGACTTTGCGTTGCAGTCGGGCAGTTATGCGACGGCGGTACTGAGAGAGCTGGTGGATTTTCAGTCTGAGGGTCAGGAACAACGAGAGTGCGATGATGCGAATTCTGGTCAGTAATGATGATGGTGTCATGGCTCCGGGTTTGCGTTCACTGGTGGATGCTTTGTCTCCCTTAGGGGACGTCACGGTAGTCGCTCCTGAGCGGGAGTGCTCAGGATATTCAAGTGCTCTGACCTTGCAGCAGCCTTTACGCGTGCTGAAACTCGAAAATGGTTTTTACTCGGTCAGCGGGACCCCTGCAGATTGTGTTCATCTGGCGTTAAACGGATTTCTCGATTTTGAACCTGATCTGGTGGTCTCTGGCATTAATGCGGGAGCTAACCTTGGCGATGATGTCATCTATTCAGGTACGGTGGCTGCGGCTATGGAGGGACGTTTCCTGGGGAAGCCAGCTCTGGCCGTTTCTCTGTGTGGTCCTCATGTGCGTGAGCATGGAGCACAAGGCTTTGAAGTGGCTGCACAATGGGTAGCCAGGTTGCTTAAGCATGGCCCCAAACTCAATTTGCCGGCGCGTACGGTACTGAATATCAACGTGCCAGATCTACCAGCAGACCAGATACGAGGGGTTCGCATGACACGTTGTGGGCACCGTGAACGTGCTATGGATTTAAGGCAAATGCAAGATCCACGAGGACGTACTGTGTACTGGATAGGCATGGCTGGAGAGCCGGCTGATGGTGGCCAAGGTACGGATTTTCAGGCGATTGCCGAAAATTGTGTATCGGTGACGCCGCTCACCACCGATATGACAGCTTATGCTGCTTCAGGAGCGGTGGTCGCCTGGCTGGAGGGTATGGCATGACACCCTATACACCCCAGGAGATCATGGGTAGTGGCATGACCTCGCCACGTACGCGTGATCGTATGGTGGAGCGTTTGCAGGAGCAGGGTATCAACAATTTACATGTGCTGGATGTCATGCGTCGCGTTCCACGGCATTTGTTTATTGAGGAAGCGTTGGCGCACCGCGCTTATGAAGACAGTTCCCTGCCCATTGGTCATGGTCAGACCATTTCCCAGCCCTGGGTGGTGGCTAAAATGACGGAGGCCTTGCTGGAAGCCGGCGGTGGCCATGGGCACGTACTTGAGGTGGGAACGGGGTGCGGCTATCAGACAGCGGTGCTGGCTGAGCTCTTTGACCAGGTGGTCAGTCTGGAGCGGGTCAAACCGCTGCAAGATAAGGCGCGAGAAAAGCTGCAGCGCCTTAATTACCTGCATTGTGAACTGCATTACGCCGACGGCATGCAAGGTTGGCCTGAGCATGCACCCTTTGACGGTATATTAGCGGCAGCTGCACCGTGGGGGGTACCGCAGGCTCTGGTTGATCAATTGGGGCCCCAGGGCTGTTTGGTCTTGCCGGTAGGGCGGGGGGAAGTTCAGGAATTGCTTCGTATTCAACGATGTGGCGAAGAAATTCAGCAGCAAACTCTGGGGCAGGTCAGGTTTGTACCGATGTTGGGAGGATTGCGAGGTTTTTGATTAGAATATTTTTTCATAAAAAAAATTTGGAAATAATCTTAATGAAAAATCCTGTAGGCATATCGTCGTGGATTACAAGACAAATTCCAATTATGTCGGACAATTACATGGTTTTTGTGGCCGTGCGTGCACAAAATATTGTCTGGATTTGCATCGTTTTTTTGACACTTTCCGGCTGTGTTACGCCTCATAAGGTGCAGGTGATTGAGGCAAGTCCACGCCGTCAGGCCGATGAGCACCTCATAAATTACCGTGTGCAGGTAGGTGATACCCTTTATTCCATCGCTGCCCGACATGGCAAGGATTATCGTGAGCTGGCTAGAATCAATAGACTTCCTGAGGATTTTCGTATCTTTCCCGGGCAAATATTGCGGCTTGTTGTAATATCACCGGCGTCGTCAGCATCCGGTGTGAGAACGCCTATGAAAGAGCCCGTGCATACTTCCTCGGTTTCTTTCGCCTCAGCCCCAACTCACGAATCTACTCATGGCGTCAAAAAAATGCCAAGCGCGCTTGCGTCGGACAGGATTTACTGGAAGTGGCCTGTGCAGGGGCCTATTTTACAAGGATTTTCTGACCATCCTTTAGGTAATAAGGGTATAGACATTTCCGGTAAAAGAGGTGAACCTGTACTTGCAGCTGCCGAAGGGACTGTGGTGTACCGTGGGACCGGACTGGTGGGGTATGGGCGCCTTCTGATCGTTCGGCATGGGGATAGGTACCTGAGTGTGTATGCTCATAATGACAAGATTTTGGTATCCGAGGGCATGCAGGTTAAAGCTGGGCAAGAAATTGCCGAATTAGGTTCTAGTGGTGCTGATCGAGATTTTCTGCATTTTGAAATCAGAGTTGAGGGGCATCCTGTGGATCCTTTGACTTTGCTGCCACGAGAGAATCATTGATTAGTCATAAAAATGTTAAATGATGATGCTGCAAGCGAGTGTATCTTAGGATGCCTTCGATGGGTGGAGCAGCAGTTCGGGGAGGGTCATCATGCAAGCACGTAAAGAATCACGTTACAATCGCAGTATATCTTCGGGGAATGCTTCTGATAAGAAAACTACGGATGCTGTTTTACCGTTACCTGCATCCAGACGTGCCGATGGTACGGTGCAATCTACTGCCGATGCTACGCAGATCTACCTTAACGAAATTGGATTTTCCCCGTTGCTCTCGGCGGAAGAGGAAGTTTATTACGCCCGCAGGGCCCGTCGTGGTATAGAAAGTGCTCGCAAGCGCATGATTGAAAGCAATTTGCGTCTGGTGGTGAAAATTGCCCGTCGCTATATCAACCGTGGATTGACTTTGCTGGATTTGATCGAAGAAGGTAATCTGGGGCTGATACATGCTGTCGAGAAGTTTGATCCGGAACGCGGTTTTAGGTTCTCGACCTATGCTACGTGGTGGATACGTCAGACCATTGAACGGGCCCTGATGAATCAGACGCGAACCATACGTCTGCCCATTCATGTGGTTAAGGAATTGAATGTCTATTTGCGCGCTGCTCGTGAACTGACGCAGAAGCTCGATCATGAGCCATCGGCCGATGAGATTGCCGCTTTGGTCGATAAGCCGGTAGAAGAAGTGTATCGCATGCTGGGCCTGAATGAGCGTATCTGTTCGATAGATATGCCTGCAGGACCGGATTCTGATAAGACCATGGCTGAAGTGCTGACCGATGGTCGTGTCAGTGACCCCGCCGAATTGCTGCAGGAAGAAGATATACGTGGCAGCATCGATGGCTGGATTGAAGAGTTGCCGGAAAAGCAGCGTGAAGTGCTGGCGCGTCGATTCGGTCTGCGTGGTTTTGAACCGGCTACGCTGGAAGAGGTTGGTGAAGAAATCGGTCTGACTCGCGAACGAGTGCGTCAGATTCAGGTCGATGCACTACGTCGCCTGCGTGATATTCTGGAAAAGCAGGGTCTGACCAGTGAAGCCTTGTTCAGTGACTGATCCGGGCTAACTATCAAGTAGTAACCGCCATGATGAGTGTCCTCCGGTTTTTTCCTCGAAAGAGGGAGAGAAACCGGGGGTTTTTTCTTTTGGCGGTATCGTCAAAAGTAGGCATCGATAGGTAAAGTTGCTTGGCCTGCTCCCACTTCATCGTTAGAATAGGCGCCCTTAGCCCCGATAGCTCAGATGGATAGAGCGGTCCCCTCCTAAGGGACAGGTCGCACGTTCGAATCGTGTTCGGGGCGCCATTCAGGTTAACTCAGAGATGGTCATGCCCCTCCATGTTCATGCATGGGGACTCAAAGTTCATCACTGGAAAATTGAAAGTTCTCGACTAGACTGTTGCTGTGAACTACAGATGACATGGGGTGGGCGTATTTGCAGTCCCCAGACAGTTGGAAGTAGCGGGTTAAAACTTGGATAAAGTCCCTGAGATAAGATCTCAGGGGATCTGGTTGCTGCTGTCGTGATTGCATGTCATTCCATGTTGCTGAGTTATGGATGATTGATCAGAGGGACAGGTCATTGAAGCAGGATCAGGATCTTGAAACACTTCCTAATGAGCCTCAAATTGAGGAGGGAGCATCCGTTAGTCTTGCCTCATCGGCGTGGGTGCACGTAGTTGATGCTGTTTCAGATGGCGTCGTAGGTTTGGACGCCGATGCACGTTTGACTTATGTGAACCGTGTCGCTGAACGCCTGTTGGCCATCTCCTCTTTGGAGTTATTGGGAAGTTCCCTGTGGGATGTTTTGTTGTTGCAGGGTGCCAACCAGAATCATGATCTGGTTTCGCTGCTTAAGCCAGCTCTATCTTCGTCTCACCGTATACGTATGGGTACAGACATGACGTTGTGCCGGCGCGATGGCATACCTCTGGCAGTCGAGTGTCTGTTTTTGCCGCTTATCAATAAGGAAGGTCAGCAGCAGGGGCGTTTTTTAATTCTTCGGGATAAAACAGACAGCCATCAGTGGTCGCATCAACTGCGCCTGGCAACCACACAGGATAGTTTGACAGGCTTGGTCAGCCGTCGTGAGTTCGAACTTCGTCTGCAGCAGGCTGTGGCCTTATGCCGGCAACAGAGCATCAATCATGTGGTCTGTTATATTGATCTGGACCAGTTCAAGGTGATCAATGATACCTGTGGGCATGAAGTGGGAGATGCTTTGTTGCAGCGTGTGGGTCAGTCACTGCGTACCTTGATTCGTCAGCGTGATACGCTGGCGCGTTTGGGCGGCGATGAGTTTGCTATCCTATTGTGGCAATGCCAGCAGGATGCGGGTAGACGTGTAGGTGAGCAAATTTTGCGTACGCTGGAGTCTTTGCGCTTTACCTGGGGTGAACAACGATTTCAGGTAACCGCCAGCGTGGGCATGGTTGTTCTGGATCAGAGTATTTCAACAGCTGCAGAAGTTCTGTCCCTGGCAGATTCAGCCTGCTACGTTGCCAAGGATACAGGACGCAACCGTATGCATGTGGCTGGGCGTGATGACCAGACCGTGCAGCGGCGTCAGGATGAAATGCAATGGGTCAGTCGCTTAACACAGGCCCTTGAGCAGGATGCTTTACAGCTCTATCAGCAGACCATTGCCCCACTGCAAACTTCAGATGAAGGTATGCACTATGAAGTTCTGGTGCGTTTGCGAGGTGAGGATGGTGTGATCTATCCCCCTGGCGCTTTTATGCCTGCTGCCGAGCGTTATGGCATGATGGTTCAACTGGATCGTTGGGTAATTCAGCGCACTTTGGCCTGGTTGGGCCATCATCCTGAACATCTGGCCAAACTTAAGTTATGCACGATTAACTTATCGGGAGCCTCGATCAATCAGCCTGAGACTTTAGGTTTTATTGCTACATGTTTTGAGCAGAATGCTGTGCCTGCCCACAAGGTGGGTTTTGAAGTGACCGAGACCATGGCGATCAGTAATTTAAGTCATGCGCGGCAGTTGATCACCGGCCTACAAGCCTTGGGATGCGTGACGGCTCTTGATGATTTTGGTGCAGGGATGTCCTCGTTAGCTTATTTGCGCGCCTTGCCTGTTGATATACTTAAAATTGATGGTAGCTTTGTGCGTAACATGGCCAGGGATGCCATGGACTATGCGTTGGTTAAGGCCATACATGATATTGGGCATATGACTGGAAAAGTCACGGTGGCAGAATTTTGTGAAGATGCAGAAACCTTTTGTGCCCTGCAGGATTTAGGCGTAGATTTTGTTCAGGGCTACCATATCGCCCGTCCTTGCCCCTTGGGCATGTCACTTACGTAATTTTTTTAATGGTTAACGCTCTGTCGAGGCTTAATGTAAGTCTAAACCTCCCCATGTCTAAAGTAAGAAAGCGAGGGGATTCTCGCGGTCGTGGGGTTGATTTTTCGAAGACCTATTCACTTGGGCTTGTATCTTGTTGATTTTTAACCCATATATGGTCGCCCCCGTTTTGCCAAGCTTTCTTTTCATGATGTTCAACAAGGTTCGATTGCTGCCATATATCCGAGTT
>JABEVH010000026.1 GCA_013043915.1 Pseudomonadales bacterium | reverse complement strand
GATACCGACAATGCCATACCCTCATCCATGTCGATCTTGACGGTCACGACGCTGGTTAAATTCATCCAGCAGATTTTGCTCACGCTTCAGTTCTTTGCGAATCTGCTCCTTCTCATAACGCGTGATCAGCATTTGCAGGGATTCTACCCGTACATGCGCTACATGCCAGCGCTGACGCTGGATCTCCACCTGGTCAACAAAATATTGAATTCTGGCATCCTGCTGCTGCAAGGCCTCACGCAATTTCTGTAAAAAAGCACTGTATTCATCCAGGTAACCTACCGTCGTTTGTTGCCCAACGGCCGGGGCCTGCTGATGATAGGCTTGCTGGTGTTTGGCCAGATTAATGCGTTGCTGACGCTCCTGCTCCAGCATCGCCTGCATGCCGGCGAGTTTACGCACTTCAGCCGCTTCCAGCTCTTCTGCTTGCAGAAGCACCTGCTGCAACGACTTAAGCTGCACGACTAGCCTCCGCCCGGCAACTGGCTCACGAGACGAAACAAATGATCCCTGGACATCTGCAAGGGTGCCGCATCGAGCATACCCTGGCGAAGGAACTGATGAATATCAGTCATATGTTCCACCGCAAAATCTGTATCAGGATCAGAGCCCCTGACATAGGCACCGATACTGATCAGATCACGGTTCTGGCGATAGCGTGACCACATCTGCTTAAAACGCAGCGAACGCCGCAACTGATCCGGTGTCGATAAGGTTTGCATCAAACGTGAGATGGATCCTTCAACATCGATGGCAGGAAAATGTCCCTCATCGGCCAGCGATCTGCTTAAAACCAAATGGCCGTCGAGGATGGCCCGGGCGGCATCAGCCACCGGATCCTGCAAATCATCACCTTCAGTCAGTACGGTATAAAAGGCCGTCATGGAGCCTTGTCCATCACGTCCATTGCCGGCTCTTTCGACCAGAAAAGGTAATTTTGCAAAGACCGAAGGTGGATAACCCTTGGTAGCTGGAGGTTCACCGATGGCCAAAGCGATTTCACGCTGGGCCTGGGCGAACCGGGTTAACGAGTCCATCAACAGCAAAACATGCAAACCTTGATCACGGTAATACTCGGCCAACGCCGTCGCCAAGGCTGCGGCATGCAGACGCAACAAGGGGGGATCATCGGCAGGAGAGGCTACCACCACGGCCCGGCGCAAACCCTCTTCACCCAAAATATCATCGATAAACTCCTTGACCTCGCGGCCACGCTCACCGATGAGCCCCACCACGGTAATGTCGGCCTGGGTATGCCTGGCCATCATGCCGAGCAGCACACTTTTACCCACCCCTGAGCCTGCAAACAACCCCATGCGCTGGCCACGACCTACGGTAAATAAGGCATTGATGGTGCGCACTCCGACATCCAGCTCAGAACGTATAGGCTGTCTGGACAGGGGATTGATGACCGGCCCCAACAAGCCCACCGTAGCTTCAGCATGCAGTTCGCCACGTCCATCAAGTGGCTGACCTCGACCATCGAGCACCCTGCCCAGCAAAGACATCCCCGCAGGAAAGCGGGCAATGCCTTCAGCCGGTCTGACCCGGGCTCCGGGTCGTAAGCCTTCAATACTGGCTACCGGCATCAAAAATGTGGTGGCTCCCGAGAAACCGACAACTTCGGCCTCCACAGGACTGCCTTGATCGCGATCGATAAAACAGCGCCCCCCGGTCACCATGGACAAGCCCACGGCTTCCAGGGTCAAACCTACCATCCGCGTTAGACGCCCGGACACGTTCAAGGGGACTGGATGTATATTTGTCATGCGCTGACGCAAACGCTCATGCAGGGTCATGATCGACACGCAAGCTGGCTAAAACGGCATCCCGCCTCGCTTCAAGGCGGGCATCGATATATTGCTGCGGCGATTCGATGACGCATCCACCTTGGGTAAGCACCGCATTTTCTACAATACGCCACCCTGGCTGCCAGGCCTCACTCGCCAGCAAGTGCTCACGCAAAAGAGCTGCATCCTCAGGATTTAACTGCAAACTGAGTAGTTCACAGCGCTGCCCCACCGCTTCCAAAGCGCGATGCACCAGAGCACGCAAAGGTTCGATGTGGCTACGCAACTCCTGTTCCAACACAGCTTCCACCAGCTGATGCGTCAGATCAAGCATATCCTGTTCCAGCAGGTCAGCCTGATCCTTCAAGGGTTGTGTATAGGCCTGTATGATATTGCCCAGACGAGTCGCCTGCGCAGTCACCTCTTCACGTGCCTGCTGCCAGCCTTCTGTATAGCCGCGTTGCCGCCCCTCTTCCCGGCCGGAAGCAAAACCTTCATCGAACGCAGCCTTACGTACTGCCTCCAGTTCCTGGGCTGTCGGCAAACGCAAACGTGGTTCATTTCTTGCCCGACGCGTGGAGGCTCCTTCACCCAGCGAAGGCAGCTCCCAGCGTTCATAGGCAGTCAGCTGCTCGGTCGGAGTCAGGTCACGTTTATCGGTCATTAAGCATCCTTATGATCAGAGCATCTGCTCCCCACCCTTACCACCCAGCACCAGTTCACCCGCTTCCGCCAGCCGCCGAGCCACCGCCAGAATCTCTTTCTGGGCGGTCTGTACATCGCTGACCTTGACCGGCCCTTTGTTCTCAAGATCATCACGCAACAGTTCTGCTGCACGTTTGGACATGTTACGGAAGATCTTTTCACGTAATTCTTCATCGGACCCTTTGAGCGCCAGGATCAGCACTTCCGAGGACACTTCGCGCAACAAACTCTGTATACCACGATCGTCCACTTCCTTGAGGTTATCAAAGACAAACATCAGATCAGCAATCGAAGATGCCAACGCTTCATCTACCGTCTGCAAAGCCTCCATGATTTTTGATTCGACCGCCGTATCCAGGAAATTCATGATATCCGCTGCACACTTGACCCCTCCCAAACCCTTTTGCGGAGCATTGGTGGCTGAGAACTGTTTCTCCAGAATATCATTAAGTTCCTGGATAGCCGTAGGCTGTACACTGGTCAGTTTGGCGATGCGTACCACCAGATCCAAGCGCACATTTTCCGGCATGCTCTGCAGCACATCGGCAGCCTGATCCGGATCAAGATAAGAAATGACAATAGCCTGAATCTGCGGATGTTCATAACGTATCAACTCTGCCACGCTACGCGAGTCCAGCCATTTGAGGGTATCAAGCCCCTTGGTACTTCCCCCTAGCAGGATACGATCAATCAGGGAACCGGCGCGATCCTCCCCCAGCGCCGAGACCAACATGGTACGGATATATTCTTCGTTACCCACCCCTAACCCGGTCTGCTCTCTGACCACACCGATAAAGTCATTAAAAACCGTTTCCACGCTGCCACGTTGCACATTGGATAACTGCGCCATCGTGGTCCCTAGGCGTTGAACCTCGCGCGGACCTAAGTGTTTGAGTACCTGCGCTGCATCCTGTTCCCCCACGGTCATCAACAAGACGGCCGCTCTTTCCATCGTATTAAGTTTGGTGGGGACAGCCGTTACGCCTTTGGCATCGTCAGACACCGCTATTCTCCTTTAGGACTCTTCGGCATTGATCCAGCCCTTGACCACTTGGGCCACACGACCGGGATCTTCTGCAATCATTGCCTTCACCGCAGCCAGCTGGCTCTCAAAACCTTCATGCGGACCTGGCAGTAATAAATCATTAGCTTCACCGGAAAGAGTCACCTTACTGCCATCTGCATGGGTATCATGACGCAGATTCAGCTCAGGCAGACTATCCTCTCCTGGCATACCACCCTCACCACCATCGGACGACTGCCGCACCGACAAGTTCTTCATGATAGGACGAAGTACCGCCAAGACAAGTACCAGAACAAAGATGGCGCCTAGAACCTGTTTGGTCAAGGTTAAAAACCAATCCTGCTGCCAAAAGGGCTCTGCCGGCAGGGCACCTTGGCTAGCCAAGGCATTGATGTCGATAAAGGGCTGATTGACCATGGACACCTGATCACCACGAGCGGCATCAAAGCCCACAGCGTCCTTGACCAGTAACGTCAGCTTATCAAGCTCCTGTTGCGTTAGGGGAATACGCTTGGGAGCTGACTTGGACTTAGGCCCGGTCGCCGTTGACGGCATATTATCCACCACCACGGCCACGGACAAGCGTTTAACGACGCCAACCTGTTCCTGCACATGGCTCACGGTTCTGTCGAGCTCAAAGTTTTTGGTAGCCTGTTCGCGTGAACTGCCTGAAGGTGAGGATGCTGTCGACGTTGCACTGTTGGCATTGCCAGCACCACCTGCACCGCCTGCAGCTGCACCATTTTTTGGCTGACTGGCTGCGTTGGTGGTAACTGGAGCCTGCCCGGCAGGAGGAGGTTGATTGGAGAGTGCACCTGGCACGCCCTGAACACCTGCACCAGCGCCCTGCGACTCAGCTACCGTCTGCTCACTACGCAAGGCAGGCTGATCAGGATTGAAGTTCTCGGAGGTCTGTTCAACTTTGGAGAAATCCATGTTAGCGGATAACTCGACATGGAAGCCACCTAGGCCAAGGATGGGCGTCAGTATACTTTCGACGCGTTTCTTAAGGTCGGTCTCCACCGTCTTCTGATAATCGAGTTGATGGGCAGATAGCAGTTCTGATGGATCACTTAAGTCATTGGACAACAAATGCCCACTCTGATCGACCAAGGTGACATCTTGTGGCTGCATATCCGGCACACTAGAGGCCACCAGATGCACGATGGCTGCCACTTGGGAACGCTCCAGCGTTTGCGTACCGAGCAGGGCTACAAACACAGAAGCCGATGGCCTTTGCGTATCGCCAACAAAGACTGAACGCTTGGGGATAGCCAGATGCACACGGGCCTCACGCACGCCCGCCATGGAGGTAATGGTTCGCGCCAGCTCACCTTCCACCGAACGGTAATAGCGCGCTGTCTCCATAAACTGGCTGCTGCCGAACTGGTTATTATCCAGCAGTTCATAACCCGGGTTGGGATTAGGCATCAGCCCGCTGCTGCCCAGCTTGAGTTTGGCATCATTGACGCGATGTGCATCCACCATGATAACCCCGGTGTCCGGGTCGATGCGGTAATCGATATGGCTTTGCTCCATCAAAGCCCCGATTTGAGCTGCAGCCTGCGGATCCGGTTGTGTCACCAACGTTTGATAGGTGGTCTCTCGTGACCAGAGTACCACAGCAAAACCTAAGGCAACGCTGGCTGCCAAGCCCACCATAATACCCATCTGACGAAAAATCGTCAGCCTAGTCAGGTTATCGAGCAAGGTCGATTGAGCCCTGGTGGGGACCATACTGGTTCCGGACATTGCATCAGCCATGACGTGTTACCTCAAATCGACATATTCATGATTTCTTTGTACGCAGAAATAAATTTGTTGCGTACCTGGGTCATGCCTTCAAAGGCAACATTAGCTTTTTGCATGGTCACCATGACTTGGGTCAGATCTACCTTGCTGTCACCCATTTCAAAGGCCTGCGCCAGATCATTGGCGCGGGACTGCAGGGCATTGACCTGATCAACCGCCCCTTTAAAGACATGGGAGAAGTCGGTGGCGGGTACAGCCGGTGCCCCGACCGAAGCTGGCGCAAGCGCAGACGGACTGGCTGCAAGACCCTTCATGCGATCCATTTCTGCCAGTAACTGCGACATATGACTGACGCCCTGTATCATGATGCACCTCAAACTTCAGAACACGATACGATAACCATGCAGGATTCAAGCCAGCTAAACTGCAAACCCCTGCTCACGCATCTGCGATAACTTATAACGCAAGGTACGATCACTGATGCCTAATCTTTCAGCAGCTGCTTTTTTGCTCTGCGCCTGCCCCAACACTTCATAAATGACTTCAAATTCACGTTTTTGTACATCACGATGGAGATCACCGACCACCGTGGGAACAGGCGCCGTCCAGCCTGATGAAGACGTATCAAAAACGATATCTTCAGCCCTTACCGTATTGCCCGCATGCAGGACTAACGCCCGTTGCACCACATTGCTGAGTTCACGCACATTCCCTGGCCAGTCATGCTCGACCAGCAAACGGATGGCAGCGTCGCTAAACCTCGGCAATGTCGGGCGCTTAGGCGCATATTCAGACATAAAGTGTTCAGCCAGTTCAGCGATATCATCGCGGCGTTCACGTAAAGGCGTGCATTGCAGGGGAAACACATTCAAGCGGTAGAAAAGATCTTCACGAAATCGGCCTGACGCAATTTCCTGACCCAGGAGACGATTGCTCGTCGCCAAGACGCGCAAATCCAGAGCGATGGGATGACGTCCACCCAAACGCTCCACTTCGCGTTCTTGCAAAACTCGCAGCAACTTAGCTTGCAAGGGCAAGCTCATCTCAGAAATTTCATCCAACAACAGTGTCCCTCCTTGGGCTTGTTCAAATTTACCCGCCTGGGTGGAATAGGCCCCGGTAAATGCGCCTTTTTCATATCCAAACAAGAGCGATTCGAGCATGTTTTCAGGAATGGCTGCACAGTTGATAGCTACAAAAGGTTTATCATGCCGAGATGAATGGCGATGGATGTAACGCGCCAACACTTCCTTACCCGTACCCGATTCGCCGGTGATAAGGACACTGACATCGGCGGCGGCTACCTTACGCGCCAAAGTCAGCAAGCGCTGGGTACTGGCACTGGATGCCACAGGTTCTCGTTGATCTCCCGGCTTGCGCGCATACTGCAATACCCGCGTTAACAAGGCATCCGGTGTGAAGGGCTTGGCCAAGTAATCAACGGCACCTTCTTGCAAGGCATCGACGGCAGCGCTGATGCTGGCATAAGCGGTCATTAATAATACAGGCAAGCCCGGATCGAGCTGATGAATACGGCGTAATAACGACCATCCATCCTGGCCAGGCATATTGATGTCCGACACCACCAAGGCATAGCTGGTGGCCTGAATACAGACTTCAGCCTCTTGACCTGAGGCTGCACTATCCACCTCTAACCCTGCCAGCCCTAGCGTGTCTACCAGGGCTTGACGCAAAGCCGCATCATCTTCAACCACCAGGATCTTTAAACTGCTCATCGTTGTATCTCCTCCAACACCGGCATGACCAGACTGAACGTACTGCCCTGTCCTACGTTACTGACCACCTCCAAGCGCCCACCATGAGCTGCCATAATGGTTCGGACCAGCGCCAACCCCAATCCTGTTCCTTGTATCTTGGAGGTATAAAATGGCTGTTCGATGGCCTGTAACTGTTGACTATCCATGCCGCACCCCTGATCACTGACCCGGATCATGACGTGCTGTTCTTCCACAGCGAACTCCACATCGATCGTTTTATCCTTGGACGATACGTCTTCTGCATTGCGCAACAGGTTGACCAAAGCCTCATCCAGGGCCAAGCGGTTACCCATCAAAAAACATCCCTTGCCAGGTCGACCCTGAACCCTGATCTGCACCTGATCCTGCAAGCGCTGTTTCCAGGACTTCATCCAGCTGCTGATATCCATACGGTCGGTCAAGGGTAATTCCTGCCTCGCCAACAGCATCAGCGTACGTATCTGACCTTCCATCACATGCAACTGAACCACCAGTTGGTCAGCAAAACGCAGGCGCGTAGCTTCCGGTAATTGTGAGTTTTGTAGATGAGCGGCATATAGCGTGGCGCTGCTTAACGGGGTGCGCAGCTGATGAGCCAGAGAGGCTGCCATACGGCCTAGGGCATTGACACGTTGCTGATGGGCTACCTTGGCCTGCCAACTGCGCGATTCCGTCAGATCAATCAGTTGAATAAGCTGTCCATCTTCCCCCGGCAAGGGCTGACTGACGATACGAATCCTGCGACCATCACGCAAGGATACTTCATGACCATCATCAGCACGCGGAACAAATGCCCGAGCGATAACATCAGACCACACTTCATGCAGCAAGGGAGCCCCTAGCATATCAAGAGCCTGAGCGTTGCAATCCCCAACGCATCCATCGCTGAGGATCACCACCGCTCCACCTGGCAAGGCTGCCATCAGCGCGCTGGCCTGCTGCGGCAAGGAGGACAGATGACAGACTTTTGGCGCTTGACGATGGACCTGAGCGGTCATTGCTGCTTTTCTGACGGCGGACATGGTCTAAGTAGCCTCACATTCGGATTTATATCCTACTGAGCAAGGGCCGTACCAACTTAATGCTTTGCCACTAAAACCTGCCACCTTCTATAGACTTTTTGCTGATATCGCGCCTGTTCCGCTGCATTACCGCCATGATAACGTCCCACAGCGGCCCAGACCGGGCCTACCCGCTGGATAGCCTGTCCCAGGATCCATGCACCTACCTGAAGGTTATAACAAGGATCCAGCAAATAGGACGGAGCAGGCAATTGCGGCCACCAGCGGCTATTGATTTGCATCAGCCCCACATCCAGGCTGCCATCATGATTGCGATGTAAAATGTCGGGATGATTTCTGCTCTCCACCCAGGCGATAGCTTGCAGCAGACGAACATCAACCTGGGTATGACGCGCAGCATCCTGCCAGCAGCTGGCCTGAGCCGACAGCATCGTAGCCAAAAAAACCAAAGGAGTACCTGCCCTTGATACGTTCACTATCCCGGCTTCCTAGCCTATCACGGAGATAGCTTGCCTGACTGACAGGGCATGCAGGTGAAGGTTTGGTGAATTTTTTACCCACCACTGGAACCAAAATATGTAAACAACGACAGACCACTGATTTTCAAAAAACTCTGCTGTGACGCCTGCAAAACTGTTTGCTGCATGCTGAGCTGCGTGGAGGCTTGCGCATAATCTACAGCGGTCAGGCTACTTAGTGTCTGCGTAACGCTGAGTGAAACACTGGAATTGGTACTCTGAGCTTGTGTCGTCACATTTTGTGCAGCACCCACTTGCGCTTGGGCATCGCTGATTGAGCTGACGGCATGGTCGATATTGCCTAAGGTATTGCTAATTAATGTCGTCAGGTTACTTTGATCAGCCGCTGAGTTGCTTAAGGTGTTAAAACCATTGACGGCATTCTGTACGGTCGTCAGTAAACTCTGATTAGGGCTGGAATCGACAAAGAACGTATCACCCACCTGCGGTGACCCGCTGACGGCCACCGACAGACCGTTGAAATTGATCGAAGTACCCGAGCTGTAGGTAATGTTCTGTTGAACAGGATGCCCTGTCTGGGCATTCAGTACGCTATAGTTTTGCAAACCCGGTGGCGTACTCTGGCTGGTCGGGTTAAAGACAATCTTGTAATCCGAAGGATAATTGCTATTGAACGTGGTTTGATCCGTGATACTACCGCCATTGATAGTCGCTGGCGGTTGACTGGTGTTCATGGGACTAGGTGACGTCAATAATGTTTTGTTCACCGAAGGTATCGCATCAAAAATTCCCTGCCCGGGCAAGGAGGTAAACACCTGGGAATTATTCGTCACCGCCACACTGTTCTGCCCCTCATCTCCCTGGTAGGCGTACTGGCCATTGGCCCCGATGGCATAAGGGGGCGTACTGGTCTGGTAACCACCAAACATATACTGGCCCAACACATTCTTGCTGTTCATCAACCCCACCAGAGATCCCATCTGCTGGTTCATCTGGGTAGCGATGGCTTGCCGGTTTGCCTGCGTTAAGGTGCCATCACCTGCCTGTACCACCAAGGCCCGAATGGACTGTACCGTCGAGGTGATACTGCTCAAGGTGTTGCCCATGGCCGACAACTGACCTGATGCCGTGCTGACATTATTCTGGTACTGGCTGATCAGACTTTGAGAACTCTGCAGGCTGAGAATATTGGCAGCGGCTCCAGGATTATCTGCAGGTGTGTTGTACTTCAGCCCTGAGGACAGTTGCGCCTGGGTCTGAAACAAGGCTGTCTGGTTCTGATCCATGGCCGCAGTAGCCGACGAATAGAAATAGGCGTTTCCAATACGAGTCATGATACCTCCTTCAAGCACCTACGGCCGTTAATAACGAGTTGAAAATGGTTCGAGCCGTGTTAATGACCTGGGCTGATGCCGTATAAGCCTGCTGATACTGGATAAGGTTAGCAGCCTCTTCGTTCAGGTTCACACCAGAAACCTGGCTGATCAACTGCGTCGTATTCTGCAAGACGGTGGTGGCTGCCTGTTGACCACTTTGAGCTTGCGCCGACTGGCTTCCTATCGATTGCACCATGGAGCCGTACAAGGAGCTGACGCTCATGGTGCCATTGTTGACATTATTGGCATTCTGCAGGGCCAGCATGGCCTGACCGTTACGCGCATCGCCAGCAGCATTGCTGTTATAACCCACGCTAAAAGTATCCCCCGTCACCGGCACCCCACTGATATTTAAGGTATAGCCCTGGTAGGTGGACTGCGGCACCGGGCTGGTCGTAAATAATCCAAGACCCGTCGTCGTCAGGCTGGAGCTGCCAGGCAACTGGGTATTGATGATGCCCCCGACCGTACTCGTCCCTCCCCCTGCCACCACCTGGGCGGCACCACTGCTGCCCTGTAGGCTGACCGAGTTGGTGGCTGCCCCGCCCAGACTGAACGACAAATCTGCCCCTGTCACTGAGCGCACGGTCAGATTGGTTCCATCCGAGCTGGCCTGTATACCGGCCTGGGCTAAAATCCCGCTGGCATTGATGCTGGCTGCCAGCGCATCAGGCGTTGTTCCGCTTAAGGTCTGACCGTTAAGACTGAGGCTAAATGTTCCGCTGTTGACCAAGCTGCTCAATACCGCTTGCGTATTGGCCACCGCCTTCACTCCGGTCACCGTATTGATGGCTTGCGCAATCTGACCCGCACTTTCACTCGCCGTGGTGGTAATCGTACTCGGCGTCACCGAACCGGTCGTGCTGTTATAGATATTGAAATTCAGTGTCTCTGCAGGATAGCCGTTGGTTGCTGTCGTCGTCGCCACCCCGGCCAGCGTACCGGTACTGCTGACCTGGGTCTGCCCCGGGTCGGTGGAAAACAAGGTATTGACCCCACCCGGGTTATAGGTCTGATCAATAAGCGGCGGCACCAGCTGCGTAGGGCTGGCCGGGTTACTGTTATTGAGTACATCGTAAGTTGTCGCACTGGTAAAACGTATCAGCAGCGGGGGAGACATGGCCCCGGGCTTGGTGGTGAATGTAGGGGTCGATGTGCTGGTGACCCCGGCCACGCTGATGGTGGCATTGCCCTGGTTAGTCACACTGTTGCTGGTAGTCACAGGCCAGGCCAGCGCAAGCTGCGAAGGCGTAGTGATATTCATGGCCAGGCTGGATGCGCCCTGCCGGGTGGGAGACACGTAAAACTTGGCACCTGCCACAAAATTACCACTGGTCAGGTTGATGCTGAATCCATCAGCATTGATAGCTGTCGGAAAACTTCCAGGCAAACTACCCTGCGCCACCACCTTGGAATCACTATTGCGAGTCAACGTATAGTTAGTTCCTGGGCCGTTGAAATTCAGCACATAGTCACTGTTGGTCAATTGCGAGGTTGAATTAATGCTGACATTCATGCCATAGGTCTGCGGCGAAGGATTGCCGTTATCCGAAGTAATGCGGCTGGTTGTCGCCGCTGTGCTATTGATATCGCTGAACAGATTCATGCCTGGGTTACCGCTGAGATCCACTCCCAATTTATTTTGGGTATTCATGGAGTTAGATAGCACCATGGCCATCTGGCCTAGCGTATTCTGTACCGACCCCAGGACATTCTGCTGATAATTAAGCAAGCCTCCCACACTGCCTCCGCTGATGGTCGAGGTAATGACACGCGGCCCCGTCGCCGAAGCAATCGTGACATCCGTTTGTGATGCATTCTGTGTGGCTGGCTGAGTGCCTATGGCTGAGGCCTGAGCCCCCACCACCAGTGCCTGGCCATTACCGATAAAGATATTGTCAACGCCGGTTCCGTCTTTAACCACCGAAACAGATACCAGTTGCGACAGTTGCTGTATCAGCTGATCCCGACTGTCGAGCAGGCTATTGGGTTGCTGGGCTATCGGCAAATTAGCGCTACCCGCCAGCTGCACATTGAGCTTGGCAATGCTTTGTGCCAGTGAATTGATCTGCTGGACATTGGAAGTCAGCGTGGAATTGACGCTCTGATTTTCACTGGCAACTTCAGCCGCAGAAGCATTGAAGGTATTGACCATGTTCTGCATGTCGGAGAAAGCAACTTGCCGACTGGTCACGGAGGAAGGGTTGCTTAATGCTGTCTGCATATCGTTGAACAGGGTCTGTATCTGTGTGCTGACGCTGGTATTTGAGCCGGCGACATAATTATTGATACGGCTTAAAGCGGTGGAATAAGCGGTCAATTGACTGGATTGCGAGGTATCTGTCAGTAACTGCGACTGAGCAAAGGTGTTGACCTGACGCACCACGCCCTGGACATTGACACCGGTACCGCTGGAATAACTACCCGTTGAATCTGGTGTCTGGCTCGTGATCACCGTGCTCTCACGGCTATAGCCCGGCGTATTGGCGTTGGTAATATTATTGCCTGTGGTGTTCAGAGCTGCCGAGTTGGCATTCAGGCCGGTCAGGCCAATACTCATCAAATTGCTCACACCACGCCTCCTCGCTAACGCTTAGCCCGCCGAAGAAACCGACGATGGTGAAATACCATTCATGATTCGTGCCAGCTTGGCAGCATAGTGTGGATCACTGGCATACCCTGCAGCACTCAGGCGCTGGATAAAGTCCTGTTCATTGGTGCCCGCTTGCAAAGCTTGCCGATAACGCGGATGGGATTTAAGAAAATGAACGTAATCATCCATGCTGGCCGCCACGCTGGCATAGTTTCTGAAATCGGCATGGGTACGCTTTAGTTCACCCTGAGTATTGACTTCCAGGGTACTGGAGCGGCTACGGGCACCTTGCCAGCCGGCATCTGCCTTGATACCGAAAAGGTTTTTTAGTCCGCGCTTAATGGTCTGCCCCCATCCGGTTTCAAGAGCCGCCTGCGCGACGATAACGCGCGGGCTGATACCCAGAGACCTGGCGGCGGCCTGTGCATGCGGCATGATCTGGTCAACAAAATCCTGTTGTTCCTGCCGAGAGGGAGCTGATGTCAACGAGGTGGTACGGGGAAGCGGACTTACCGGAGCTTTCGATACCCTCCCTGATTGGCCTCCCAACTGGCGCATCAGCACATCTTCAAGGCCCACCCCTCCATGCTGTGACATGTACAGGGACATTTGACTATCAAACATATCCTCGTAAAACTGCGATTGCTTTGAACTCAGCGGGTCATCAGGGTTGAGCGAGCGGGTGGCTTCACGCATGGTCTTAAGCATCATGCTGATGTAAAGGGACTCAAACTGCCTGGCGACCTGCTGCAGAGTTTTAGGATCCTTACCCTGACTGGCTTGCATCTTCAATGCCTGCAATGCCGAGAGGTCGTTATAATTACTCAGGCCGACGTCACGCATCATATCACCTTGATCTCGGCCTGCAGGGCGCCTGCGGCCTTGAGCGCTTCCAGGATAGCCATCAGATCGCCAGGAGCCACCCCGACCCGGTTGACGGCACGCACGATATCATCCAAAGAAGTACCTGACTTAAAGAGAAACATGTGCCGATTATCCTGGGTTATCTGGATATTGGACTTGGGCACAACTTCGGTCTGGCCATTGGACAAAGGACCTGGCTGACTGATTTCCGGGTTCTCAGAGATGGATACGGTCAGATTGCCGTGGCTGACCGCTGCAGGCGAGACCCTGACATCCTGGCCGATGACAATGGTTCCGGTACGAGAATTGATGATCACGCGCGCAGCTGCTGTCCCCGGACTCACCTCCAGGTTCTCCAGCGTCGAAATAAATACCACACGATCGCTGGAATTGACCGGAGGCGTTACCTGTACGGAATCGCCATCGAGCGTCGTCGCTGTATTAGGTCCAAAGGTCTTGTTAATGACATCGGTGACCCGCATAGCCGTCGTAAAATCATAGCGATGTAAATTAAAGGTCAACGTAGGTGCCGTTGAGAAGGGGTTACTGACCGTACGTTCAACCAGAGCCCCCCCTGGAATCGTACCTACCGTGGGGACATTCACCGTAATTTTTGAACCATCGGAACCCTGGGCGCCAAAACCACTGACCACCAGATTGCCCTGGGCTACCGCATAAGTCAGACCATCAGCGCCTTTCAAAGGAGCCATCAACAAGGCGCCTCCGCGCAGACTTTTGGCATTGCCCAAGCTAGAGACCGTGACATCGATAGGCTGTCCCGGTTTGGAGAATGGCGGTAATTCAGCATGCAAGGCGACGGCTGCCACATTTTTTAGCTGAGGATTCATACCTGCAGGAACCGCGATGCCAAATCCGGCCAACATGTTTTTAAAACTTTGTACCGTAAAGGGCGTCTGATTGGTGCTGTCTCCGGTTCCATCCAGCCCCACCACCAAGCCGTATCCCACCAGCTGGTTAGGTCGCACCCCCGAGATCTCCGCCATATCCTTGATTCGATCAGCACTGGCCGTACCTATCCAGCCGATGAGCAGTATCATGACGAGCCGAACGATCATGGGGTTGCCTCCTAAAATGGCCAGTATATGCTGCTGATCAGCTTGGAAAACCAGCCCTTCTCACTGGAATCCTCAAGCTCGCCACGTGCTGTATACGTTACCCTGGCATCTGCCAACCGCGTCGATAACACGGTATTATCCGGGTTGATATCCTCAGGGCGCACATCCCCCGCCACACGAATGATTTCCGAACCGTGGGACAGATGTACCCATTTCTCACCACGCACCACCAAAATGCCATTGGGCAAGACATCGATGACATTGACCGTGACATTACCGGTCAGGGTATTGCTTTGACCGGCCACGGCATTGCCCATGAAATTGCGTTGCGCATTGGTATTGGCAGCAAAATTGGCACCAAATGGCTTAAACCCGCCGAGATTGACACCCACGGTACCGGTATTGGTGTCATTTTTCATGATCATCGCGTTATTGCTATCGCTAGAGGCGGTATTTTCCTGCAGCACCACGGTGATGTCATCACCGATGCGCCGCGCCAGATGATCTTCAAACAAACCTACGCCATAGCCCGCCTGAAACAGGGAACCGCTGTTGTTTTCCGGAGCCACACGCGGCAAGGGTAAAACCGGCGCATAAGCAGGATCATTTTGGTGAGCAATCGGGGGGATACACCCACTGAGTATCACCGGTAATCCTAGCCATAGCCAGCTTCTCATGATTTCACCTACATATTCTGGGTGACAAACTGCATCATCTGATCTGCCGTTTGAATGACCTTGGAATTCATTTCATAGGCACGCTGTGCTGCAATCATATCGACCATCTCCGTCACGATATTGACGTTGGAGGTTTCCAGAGCTCCCTGCTGCAAGCTGCCCATGCCGTTGATAGCCGGTGGTGAAACAACCGCTGTTCCACTTGACCCTGATTCTTGATAAAGATTGTCGCCCAGGGGCTGTAAACCCTGGGGATTGATAAAATCCGCGATGGTGATTTGTCCCAGCTGGGTAGGCAAATTGGTCGTTGGATTATTGTATGAAATCGTGCCGTCAGCGCCGATGGTCACTTGCGTGACCTGCGGAGGAATCGTAATCGTCGGTTGTACGGTATAGCCCTGCGCCGTCACCAGTTGTCCCTGGTTATTCATTTGCAGACTACCATCACGCGTATAGGCTGTCGTTCCATCCGGCAGCATCACCTGCAAAAATCCGCGACCATTGATGGCGATATCGAGAGGCTGACTGGTCACCGAAATTGACCCTTCGGTAAATTGCTTCATGGTCGAGCCAATACGCACCCCGGTACCAATATTTAATCCTGAGGGCAAAGCCGTATTCGAGGAAGTTGGCCCGCCAGGCGACTGCTGAGTCTGATACAGCAAATCCTGAAAAGTAGCGGAATCTCGCTTGAACCCCGTGGTTGAAACGTTGGCCAGGTTATTGGCTATGGTAGCCAGTTTGAAATCCTGAGCGCTCAAGCCGGTTTTGGCGATCCATAAAGCGGGTTGCATGGCTGATACTCCTGCGTCAATGTCCCATCACGTGGTTAGGGTACTTGCATGATCCGTGCCATAGACTGGTCGTTATTTTGCGCATCCTGCATGAACTTGACCTGCATTTCAAATTGCCGGGATAGTTCAATTACACGCGCCAGTTCACCCACGGCACTGACATTACTCGATTCAACCACCCCGGTATTTAAGTGCAGCGAGGGATCGGCTACCGGAGCCGCACTACCTGCGGTCACGTGCATAAGACCGTCGGTGCCCTTATGTAATTGTGTGGGATCGAGGGTGACCATCTTTAAGTTATCAACCACTTCCAGCCCGGTTAACGCTGCATCGGGAGACTGGTAACTGATGGTTCCGTCATTGCCGATTTGCACACGAATGGCATTGGGAACCACGATAG
The DNA here is from genome assembly GCA_013043915.1 of Pseudomonadales bacterium. Taxonomy (GTDB): domain Bacteria; phylum Pseudomonadota; class Gammaproteobacteria; order Pseudomonadales; family Moraxellaceae; genus JABEVH01. The sequence continues at coordinate 6,256 of JABEVH010000026.1, read as the reverse complement.
GCTTACCACTACTGCCCAAAGCAGCAAAACCGGCACCATTGCGCAGCACACCATCGACACCCAGGTGAAAATCACCGGCCCGGGTATAGGCTTCGCTGCCATCAGGAGCCTGAACTGCCAGCCAGCCCTGGCCACTGACCACCACATCCAAAGCATTACCCGTGGTATTGATAGCGCCATGGTTGGTGTTAGTAGAGGGTTCTTCGATCATGGCATAAACACGGCTGGGATAGGTCTGCCCGAATAACTGCATGGAACGGGCCTGTTCCAGATCAGCTTCAAATCCATTGGTGCTGACATTAGCCAGATTATTGGCATGAATCGCCATGGCATTGAGTGTCTGAGCTGCCCCTGACATCGCCAGATAAAGAGACTTGTCCATTTTACATCACTCCCCAACTTAAGACCTAAGGCGCGCCGCCAATATTGATGACGGTCTGCAAGAGCGTCGATTCCGTCTGTATGGTCTTGGCATTGGCCTGATAATTACTCTGGGCCGTGATCAAGTTCACCAGTTCCGATGACAGGTTCACCGTTGACTGCTCCAGCGACCCGGAGGTCAGCAAGCCTAAGGATGACGAGCCCGGTTGACCGTAGGTAGGCTGCCCGGAAGCAAAGGTCTGGGTCCAGGACGTACCACCGACCGATTTTAATCCCTGCTGATTGGGAAAATTAGCCAGCGCCACCACACCTAAGGTCTTGGATTGCCCGTTGGTATAATTGGCCTGCAGCTGTCCGGTATTACCGATGTTCAAACCACTGAGTTGCCCGGTGGTGTAACCGTTCTGCGTCAAGGAATTGACCGAGAAAGGGCTACCGTATTGCGTCGTCCCGGTCAGATCTAACTGAAAATTGGAACTGGTCGGCGGGATAGGAATGGGCAGAGCCCCACCGTTGGCTACCGACTGGCCACTGACGGCACCATTAGGCAGTCCTGAAGAGTTTAGCGGGGTCCAGTTAGAAACCAGAATGGGAGGAGTTGCCGTGGTATTTAGGCTGCCATCATTATTAAACACGATGTTATGAGCAAACATGGTGGGTTGCGTGTTGGCAGGTGCGGGTAACGCCGTGTTGGGATCACCGACATTCTGCCCATCAACCTGCACATACATGGTCCAGGTATTGGGGGTAGAATCTTTGACAAAATACGTCGTCATTTGATGCGCATTACCCATGCTGTCATAGACCGTGGTTCCGGTCACCGAGTTGTACGTAGCTGGATTGGTCGGATCAAAGGTATTGGATATATAGGGGCTGGCCACGGGGGATGTGGTAAAGACCTGACCTCCGCCACCGGTCAGGCTAAACCCCTGCTGCAAATTAAGGTTCACCAGGCCGCCCACCGTGGTCTGTCCACCACCGCTTCCGGAGATGATTTGTGCCGTCCCCACCGAACTGGTCGCACTGGTCATCCCTTGCACGGTCATGGTGTCGCCTGAATTGCCGCTGGCATTGATGCCAAAGTTCAGATCTTGTCCGTTATTGGAAGTCACCATGACCGTAGTACCGCTCACGGCGGCGGTAATACCGCTCAAGGTCGTTCCGGTCAAGTTGTTGATGGAGGCAGCAAATGCGGCAGGTGTTGCACCGCTTAACGTAACACCGTTGAGGGTGACGATAGAGCTCGCATTGTTAAAACCCGTCACCTTGGCCATCGTCGTCGCTGTGGCGGCCACACCGGTCACCGCTTGCAGTTGCTGCGCCATGGCCAGTGCTGATTCATTGGCGGTGAAATTCACCAGCGAACTTCCCCCTGAATTGGTGTTGTTGATACTGACACTCTCGGCCGGATACCCATTGACAGTACCGGTCACGGCATTTTCAATTTTACTACCTAGGGATTGGTAGGTATTGCCCTGCTTGACCAGCACGGCGGCAGAAGCATCGAGATTAACATTGCCCTGAACATCCGTCGTGCGGTTAGGGGCCTGGTTGGCAGTTGAAACCTGCAGTGAAGTCAGATTATTACCCACGACATTACCATTGGCATCGACCGCATAGCCCTGTAGCTGGGCATTGCTGGAATCAACGATATAGCCACTTTTGTCCAAACCAAACTGCCCGGCCCGGGTATACGTCAAGGCACCGGAGTTGCTCATGGTGAACATGCCTCCCCCGCTGATGGCCACATCCAGGCTGTTACCGGTCGTCTGAAGATTACCCTGATTGAACAACTGCCTGACATTAGCCAGGTTAACACCCGAGCCCACGGCATTAGAACCCGTGCCCAGAACAGAAGCGGCATAAACATCACCAAATTCGGCCCGGGATGCTTTAAAACCTACCGTACTGGAGTTGGCAATATTATTGCTGATGACATCCAGATTGGAGCTAGCGGCATTAAGACCGCTCAGTGCTGTATTGAAGGCCATGATAAACTCCTGGGCTTTATTGAGCTATTTGCTGTACTGAGGTGAGTGCAACTGTACCCAAGCCCTGCAGGTTAAGCTGCACAGCTCCGCCACTCCCGGTAAAACTGACACTATTCACATTGGCAGGCAGCGTTGTTGCCAGCTGTGTACTTTTTCCGGCAATCGGTGCAGTCACGGCCACGGTATAATTGCCTGCCGACACTTGATTACCCAGATTATCGGTACCATCCCAGGTAAAGGGTGTCGTGCCTGCCGCCTGACTACCCAGGGTCATATTCTTGACAACGTTGCCATTGCTGTCTGATATGGCCACATTCACCGCGCTGGTAGCCTGTGGAACCGTGATCTGACCGGAGAGGCTACCCGTACCCCCGTATACGGCTGTTGATGTCGGCACATAAACTTGCTTACCAATCAGGGATGATGCCTGCAAGGCCTGGTTAGAAGTCATGTTCTGGCTCAGGCTGTTCATGGTCGTATTCAGATTCTGTATGCCCGATACCTGAGAAAACTGCGCCAGCTGGGCCACAAAAGCTGTGTTATCCATAGGATTGAGAGGATCCTGATTTTTGAGCTGAGCCATCATCATGGTCAGAAAGTCATTTTCACCCAGGGTTTGTGTGGCCGCTGAACTAGCGGCGGCTGCCGCCGTTGCATTGCTGGTCGAACTGCTCGCTGAATTGTTGCCAATGGCGTACTGACTCAGGATCGATGAGTTACTGTTGCTGGCACTGGTCGTTGTCATGACAGTCTCCTCACTGGCCCAGGGTCAAAGTTTTTTGCATCAATGTTTTAGCTGTATTCATCACATCAACATTGGTCTGGAATGAACGTGAGGCTGAAATCATATTGGCCATTTCCTCGACGACGTTGACGTTGGGATAGGCCACATAACCATTTTTATCAGCATACGGATTTTGCGGTTCAAATTTCATCTGTAAAGGCGCCTGGCTTTCCACAATGCCTGCCACTTGAACTCCCGCCGCATCTTGCCCGAGCGCCAAAGGTTGCCCACCATTATTGGCGTCATACAAAGCCTGTTGTACGGCTTTGAATACCGGCTCGCGCGCCCGATAGGTTCCACCCACGGAGGAGCTGACTGAATCAGCATTGGCGATATTGCTCGATACGGTATTTAAACGTACCGTCTGGGCACTCATGCCGCTGCCTGCAATGGTAAAAATATCACCCATGGACATGATCTGCCTCCTCAAGTGCCTTGAATGGCGGTCATCAAGTTTTTGATGGAATTGGTTACAAAGGTAAGGCTGGCCTGATACGTCATGGCATTACGCGAAAAGGCGGCCTCTTCCTGCTGCGCATCGACGGTATTGCCATCAAGGGCAGGTTGTGTAGGAATCCGGTACTGAACCACACCTGCTGGACTAGCACCTGGCAGGCCTGATAAATGCCCAGGATTTGTTTGTGACATGCTGCCAGCATCCGTCACCTGAGCAGCAGCTGCCATGGCCTCCTGAAAATTAACATCTTTGGCTTTGTAGTTCGGGGTATCACTGTTCGCCAAGTTGGAAGCCAGGATCTGCATGCGCTGCGATTCGACACTCAAGGCTCGTTCGTGAAATCCGAAGGCTGTATTGAAGTTTAGGGCCATGATACGGTTCCTCTCACCCATCGTTGCTTGCCTAAACAACAAGCAACATCCGTACCACTTTTCAAAGACCCTGATTATGCTCGGTAGCGGGCTCGCAGCAAGGCCTTTTAAACGGCAGATATCGGCAAATTACAACCGTAAACGGTCATGCATCACCGAGTCCAGCAGTGCTTCAGCCGGCATAGGGCGAGCAAAATAATATCCCTGCATGAGGTTGCATCCGAGATGCTGCAGTTCCTGTTGCTGCGAGACCAGTTCAACACCTTCAGCAATCACCATCATGCCCAGGCTACGTCCCAAGGCAATAATCGCGGAAGCCAACATGCGGCTACGCTCATTAGTGGCCACATCTCGGACAAAAGCCCGATCTATCTTCAAGGTGGTCAGCGGAAAGCGCGTCAAATAGCTCATGGCTGAATAACCTGTACCAAAATCATCGACCGACAAACCAAAACCCAAATCCCGCAAAATACCCAACAGAGTCTCCGTCTGCTGGGTATCATCGATCAGCACCCTTTCCGTCAGTTCCAGTTCAATCTGGTAAGCAGCTACACCATAGGCCTGCAAACACCCCAGGGTATGTGCCATAAAATGGACATCGTATAATTGCCATGCCGAAATATTGATGGCAATTTTGACGTGTTCCAAAAGCGTACCCCTCCAAGCTGCCAGCTGTTGGCATGCCTGATCCACGACAAAATTACCTAGCGGCAAAATCATGCCGTGTCTTTCCGCCAGCGGAATAAATTTGTCAGGGTCAACACGACCCAGTTCTTGGTTATCCCAGCGCAGCAAAGCCTCAACCTTGTCAAAACGATGCGCGTCCACATCCATGATCGGCTGATAGACCATATGCATTTCCCGTCGTTGCAAGGCCATAGCCATTTGCTCTTCCAGCAGCAAGTTATAGCGATTACGTACATCCATATCCTGGTCAAACAAACAAACTTCGCGCAATTTCTGGTCCTTGGCGGCATAAAGCGCCAAACTGGCCTGCTGCAACAAGGTCTCCTTGTCCATAGCTTGCAGGGGGCAGATACAAGCTCCCAGACTGGGGCGAATCCGCACAGAAAAGGAATGAATCTCAAAAGGCTGATCAAATAACTGCTGTACCTTGGTCGACGCCGCCTGTATACGAGCCAGGGCTTCACCTGATTCACATCCCGGCATGACCAGGACAAACTCATCACCATCAACCCGCGCCAAAATATCGTCATTTTTGACCAATTGGCACAATCGATTCGCTACTTCAGAAAGCAACAGATCTCCACCACTATGCCCCAACGCATCATTAAAATGATGGAATCGGTCCAGATCAATATACAAAACACCTACTTCCTGCCCCTTTTGCAAGGCATGATGAACAACATGCTCCATCTCTTCGAGCAAAGCACGACGATTCAGCAATCCGGTCAGGGTGTCTATGCGTGCCGCCTGCCGCAGACGATCCAGGGCTAGCCGTCGCTCACGGATATCTATAACCTGTATCAGGGCATAGTGCTGTCCACGTTCACGGTAAACCGAGGCGATGAGCTCAACCGGCAATAAAGTGCCATCAAAGCGCATCACCTCAACTTCATCCACCCAGGGTCCCGCCTGAAGGTCTCGTTGCTGCATGACGCGATGCAGATAAGCGAGTATGCGTTGAGGCGTCGTGTGAGGAAACAGCCGCATCAGGCTATGACCACGTAGACTGGCCGCTGATTCATACCCCAGTAAATGGGCGGCCTGCTCGTTCAGGAGGTGCAGTTGCCCCAACTCATCACAGATAGCCAGACCATGACTAAGGCTACCCACCGTTTGCAGATAGCGATCCTGCATTTCAGCCAAAACTGCATACATCATGCTGAGCAGGGAAAAAACTTCAGCTGCGCGATAAAATGGGTGGAGACCTTGAATTAGTGCAGCAGGCAGCGGCAAAACCACCAGCAGATTGATCACCCCGCGAATGACAAGAAACTTGCCCACGATACGATAGCGACTCTTGTGAATGGCCAGCTGCCAGCCCATCCATAACCAAAGTCCGCTCATGACCCAAACCAAGAGGAAGGCCAACCGGCCTGTTCCTCCGAAAAAATCCCCCACCAGCAACAACAAGGTGACCACCACGAGGATCCAGGCTTTATGACTGAGCTGCTTGCCCAAAAATAGGAGCGTTCCCTGATAATAAGCTACTAGACCACACGCTCCCAGCCATAGCCTGAAATCAGAAACACGCGCATCCGCGACCAGCTCACTCAGTGTCAGTGCAAGCTGCCCCACCCCCCAGTAG
>JABEVH010000319.1 GCA_013043915.1 Pseudomonadales bacterium | reverse complement strand
CCCTTTATTATGGCGCAGGTGCTGGGGCAGGCCCTACGGCCTCAGCGATTGTGGCCGACCTTGTTGATGTAGCTCGCGCCATGGCTGAGGGTGCAGGTTCCCGCGTGCCGCATCTGGCCTTCCAGCCGGATGCTCTTGATGATACACGCGTGCTGGCCATGGACGAAGTATGTACCGCCTACTACCTGCGTTTGCAGGCTAATGATCGTCCGGGTGTGTTAGCTGAGGTGACACGTATTCTGAGTCAGCATGGGATCAGTATAGAAGCCATCTTGCAGAAGGCAGCTCACTCGGCCGGACGGGTGCCGGTCATACTGCTGACCAAAGTGGTTCAGGAAGCGGCTATGAATGCTGCTATCGCCGAAATTGAGGCCTTGGAAGATATTCTCGATCATGTGGTTCGTATACGTCTTGAAAATCTGGATGCCTGAGAGAGCGTGAGGAGTTATTTATGAGTTTTGGTAATCGATACACTGGGCTGATCCATAAATACCGTGACCACCTCCCGGTCTCTGATGACACCCGTATTATCTCGCTGGGCGAAGGTGATACGCCCTTGATTCGTTTGAAAAATGTGCCGCAGTTGTTAAAGAAAGATATCGATATCTATGTCAAGTATGAGGGACTGAATCCAACCGGGTCGTTCAAGGATCGTGGCATGACCATGGCGGTGACCAAAGCGGTGGAGGCTGGTTCCAAGGCTATTATCTGTGCGTCTACGGGCAATACATCGGCGGCGGCAGCGGCTTATGCTGCTCGTGCGGGTATTAGGGCTTTTGTGCTGATCCCTGAAGGAAAAATCGCTGTTGGCAAGTTGGCCCAGGCCATGATGTACGGTGCGGTGACCTTGCAGATACGCGGTAACTTTGACGAAGGTATGGAGTTGGTTAAGCAGGTGGCACAGCATGTACCGGTCACCATCGTCAATTCTATCAATCCTTTTAGGTTGCAAGGCCAGAAGACCGCCGCCTTTGAAATTATCGAAGAATTAGGTGCAGCACCTGATTTTCATTGCCTGCCGGTAGGCAATGCCGGCAATATTACGGCGCACTGGATGGGGTATAGCGAATACTTTGAGCGCGGCGTGGTCAGTCAGCGCCCGCGTATGGTGGGCTATCAGGCAACAGGGTCAGCACCTTTTATGCGCGGCGGTCCCGTAGTTCAGCCTGAGACGGTAGCTACGGCCATACGTATAGGTAACCCTCAGTCCTGGGAAAAAGCCTGGGAACTGCAAAAAGCATCACAGGGCTGGTTTGATGAACTGACCGATGCTGAGATACTGCAGGCACAGCGTCTGCTTGCCATGCAAGAAGGGGTGTTCTGTGAACCCGCTTCGGCAGCTTCTCTGGCAGGAGCTATGCGCGATATACGGTCGGGCAAGATTCCGGAAGGCAGTAAGATCGTTTGTACCTTGACCGGTAATGGACTTAAAGATCCTGATACGGCGATCAGCCAATGTCAATCAGCGGTCCTGGAAACGCTGGATGCCACGTTAGGTGATGTTGAAAAGTCCATCGTCAAGCATATGCAGGGATTGTGATCAAACAACGGCTTCGATTAACCGATTTGACCGGGGTAGCAGGGTTACACCCCGTTATCGCACGGGTCTATGAGGCGCGCGCGGTTACAGCGGAGCAACTGAACTTGAGCCTGGCAGGGTTGCCTCTCCCTGAACTCGCGGGACTTGCGGCGGCGGTAGATCTGTTGCTGGATGTCTATGCCGCCCAAGGTCGTGTGGTAGTGTGCGGTGATTTTGATGCTGACGGAGCCACCAGCACTGCCTTGATGGTTCGTGCTTTGCGTGATTTTGGTTTTAAGCAAGTGTCTTATCAGGTGCCGGACCGGTTTTTGATGGGCTATGGTTTAAGCCCTGAGCTGGTCAAGTATGTGCTGGAACAGGGGAAGCCTGATTTGCTGGTGACGGTGGATAACGGTATTTCCAGCTTTGAGGGGGTGGCCTATGCACGGGCTGCCGGTATCAAAGTGTTGATTACCGATCATCACCTGCCCGGGACCCAGATGCCGGAAGCTGATGCTATCGTCAATCCTAATCAGCCGGGCTGTCCATTTCCGGGTAAAAATCTGGCCGGCGTCGGGGTGGCTTTCTATCTGCTGGTGGCTTTTCGCAGCCGCTTGCAGGTGTTGTATCCACAGCAATCCTGGCCCAATCTGGCCAATTACCTGGATCTGGTTGCTTTAGGCACGGTTGCTGATGTGGTACACCTTGATCATTTCAACCGAATTTTAGTAGAACAGGGTTTGCGGCGTATGCGTGCCGGCAAATGTGGGGAAGGAATTGCTGCGCTGGCTGCAATCAGTGGCCGAGCTTTGCCCCATCTGTTGGCTTCGGATCTGGGTTTTTCATTAGCACCTCGCCTGAATGCGGCTGGGCGGCTCGATGATATGCGCCATGGTATAGCCTGCCTGTTGAGTGATCATCCTGGGGAGGCCAAAGCGATGGCTGAGGACCTCCATGTATTGAATCTGGAACGTCGTGATATAGAGTTTCAGATGCAGCAGCAGGCTCAGGGGCATATTGCACGTTTATCTATAACCGGCCAGCCGCGAGCGCTGACATTGTTTGATCCTGAGTGGCATCAGGGAGTGGTAGGTATTCTGGCGGGCCGCATTAAAGAGCGCTATCGATGCCCCGTGGTGGCTTTGGCCGATGCTGGTGAGGGTGAACTGAAAGGATCGGCGCGTTCTATTCCCGGGGCCCATATGCGCGATCTGTTAGCGTGGGTAGATGGCCAGTCTCCCGGTCTAATCACACGCTTTGGTGGACATGCCATGGCAGCGGGTTTGAGCTTGCCGCGTGCGAATTGGCATGAGTTCTCCAGGCAACTGGAAATGGCGGTTGAAACCTTAGTGCCTGTATCAGCCTTTCAGTCAGAGCGTTGGCATGATGGTGAACTCGTGGCTCAAGAACTCGATGATCATCTGGCCCGTCAACTTCAACTCGCGGGCCCCTGGGGACAAGGCTTTCCTGAACCTCTCTTTCTTGGCGAGTTTCTGGTGCTTGAGCAGCGTATCCTGAAAGAGCGTTATCTGAAGTTGTCAGTGTGCCTGGTCAGCGATAACAGCCCTGTCGATGCGATGTGGTTCAGTCCGGATCTGCCGAGTTGGCCTAATCAGGTCAAGCGTGTACGTATGCTTTATGCGCTGGATATCAATCGTTATAAAGGACGCGAAATTCTTCAACTCCGTGTGGAATGGGCTGAGCCGATGGTGCATAAGTAGCCGTTGCAGGCCTTAGTAGGCATTTTTGCTACGCACCAGTTCTTTGGCTGTCCGTAAAATGATCCATAAATCGAGCAGCATGGACCAGCTGCGTATGTATTCCAGATCGAGTTCGATACGGGATCGCATTTTGTCCAGGGTTTCAGTTTCACCTCGAAACCCATTGACTTGCGCCAAGCCAGTAATGCCAGGTTTGACCTTGTGTCGTAACATGTAGCCTTTGATCAGCTTGCGGTATAGTTCATTGTGAGCGACTGCATGTGGGCGCGGGCCGACTATGCTCATGCTGCCTTGTATCACGTTGAAGAACTGGGGTAACTCATCAAGCGAGCTGCGTCGCAGAAATGCACCGAGCTTGGTAACTCGGCTGTCGCCAGGCCGCGCTTGCACGATGACACCTCCGTCTTCACATACGGTCATAGAACGAAATTTGAAAACGATAATATCCTCACCGTTCAACCCGTACCGTCGCTGCTTGAAAATAGCTGGACCGGGTGAAGAAATCTTCACGCAAATCGCAATGACAAGTAGCAGTGGCGATAATGCCAGAGTAATCATTAGACTCAGTATAATGTCAGTAGTGCGCTTGATGACCTCATTAATGCCGGTGAACGGTGTTTCGCAGATTCCAACTATAGGCACGCCATCGAGATGGTCTAATCGTGCCTGCATCAAGTCGAAGGCATAGATATCCGGCAGGAAATAGACTGAAGCAGTCGTGTCTTGCAGTTCATCCACCAACCTCAGGATCCGTGACTGCGAGGCAATCGGCAAACTGATGAATACCAAGTCAACGTTGTGTTCATGTATGCATGAAATAACATCGCAAACCTTGCCAAGATACGGGCCAGTCATTTCTTGTGGCCGGCGGCTGGTTTTTCGGTCGTCGAAAAAACCAAGTACCTTGATGAAAAGATGCGGATTGTCGTTGAGGCGCGAGTAGAGGGTGAATCCGGGTACGTTGGCTCCGACGATCAGTGCAGTGCGCTGCGTGCCATTTTTTATGTGGCTTAATGCAATGGCCCGTGCCGTCATATGGCCCAGCCAGAGCGCAGCGGGTGCAACGCAAAACCAAGTCAGCATGACGCGTTTGGAGTACTCAGAAAAACTGCCAGTTTCCCTGCCGATTAGCAACAACAAGGCAACTACGATGGTCCAGCCCAAAAATATGTCGAGAGCAAAACTTAATGGTTTTCTGTTGCGAAAGGTGTGATACAAACCGATTTGCTTGAACACGGTTCTGGAGACAAAAAAAACAACAGCCATTAACAGCAGATTGTGTTCATTAAGTCGTTCGCCGTGTAACCGTAGCAGCAGGAAAAGCGAACCAAGAATGATAAACGGGTCAACCCATCGCTTGAAGAACATGGCCATGGGCTGCTCATTAATTGGCGGCTGATTAATAGTCATTGATGTCTTAGTCTTGGTGTGAGAGGAAGTTCCGTTTTAATGGACAGAAATTCCCAGTGGTTAACTGGGAATTTGTGAGAACCGAGTTATCCACGGCGCTGCTCACCGATCCATAGCCAAAGCCTGTGGCTCGATAGGTAGCCTGATACGACATCTTAGGCTCCTCCTGAAAGCAATTAAACTTGACTCTATTAAAACATGGGCTATAGAGCAGCAGCAATCTTCTTGATGGATTATTCTGGTTATTTAGTTCTTTTGGGTGATGTGGTGGGTAACTTTTGCCGGGTAGTCAGGCGCACTTGCCGTGTCCAGCCACCCCATTGCGACCAAAGCCTTAGATCCTCGAAGGATATAGCCGGACAGGTCTCTATCCGTAAATGCCCATCTAAGTAATTGGTTTGTAACGACTATTTATGCCTATGATGCTGAGGGTTGTGGCAAATCAGGCGGTTTTTAATGATTACAAAACTGAAACATGTTAAAGTCTCGAGCGTGAGTTGATGCGCAAATTTGTCATCAAGGTGAAACAGCTTTGGCTTATAAGTGGCTGCTTCGTGCTAATACATGGATAGCCTGTCGAATGGATGCTAAGGATAGAAGGTTCATGCGCTGCAACCGAAAAAACACCATGGCGACATTTTGGGTCAAGGTTGCATAGCATGCCTGCGGCAAGGGAGGCATGTTGATTTTGGTTGCACTTTGGGCGGTTTCGATCGTTTGCTTAGCGATTGCACTTCATCCTTTTGTTACTTATCCGCTGTCGCTTTTGGCATGGCGGCGATTTCGAAAGTCGTCATGGCCAGCTCCAGTGTTCAGTGCTCCGTCGGAGCCGCTGACATTCGCGGTGTTCGTGTGTGCTTATAACGAAGAGAAAGTGATAGCGCTGACGCTGCAGCGTCTGATTGACTTGCGTGTCAAGGTGCCAGGTCTTGAAATCATGGTGCATATTGACGCATGCACCGACCGTACAGCTGAGATCGCATCACAGTTCGCCAGTCAGATAAATTGCTTGCTGATCGCTGATAAGCGGCGTGGCAAAACCGAGGGTATGAATCTGCTCGTGACGGAGTCGCGTGCTGATATCCACGTATTTACCGATGCCAGTGTGGCGATTGATGCTGACGCTTTCGTCTATTTCCAATCCCATTTTCGCGACCCTAAAATTGGTGCGGTCTGCGGCAAGCAAGTGTTCACGCATGCAGATGGCTCGGTGAATGCTGCTTCCAACGCGATGTATTGGCGCCTAGAAGAAAAGATCAAGCAATGGGAGAGCGAGATTGGCTCCATCATGACGCTTGACGGTTCCTTGTACGCATTGCGCAACAACTTGCGTTGCCCGCCGCCGCCCGACATCGTCGACGATTTTTATATTCCATTCATGGTGATGCACCAGGGTTACCGGGTCGTGCAATCGCAGCAGGCCAAGTCGAGTGAGCCCTCGGTCACTGACGCATCTGAAGAGTTCCGGCGCAAAAGCCGGATTGCCTGCCAGGGCCTGAATGCACACAGGGTGGTGTGGCCGGTTATTAAACAGATGGATTTTCTGACCCGCTATATGTACGTTTCGCACAAGTTGATCCGCTGGTTCACTATTTACTTTTTGTTTCTCAGTGTGATGGCTGGTTTTGGCGCACTGCTCGTGTCGGGGCACTATCTGGTTGCTGCGATGGCAGCCGGCGCCATGATGGCAACGATGTTTTTGGGTCGGGTGCTCAAAGTCAAACCGTTTTCCACGCTCACCAATATCCTGAGCGCTTTTGTCGGCGTCGGCCTCGGCGTCTGGCAATCGATCAACGGTCAGCGCTATAAGGTGTGGGAACCGCCGGCGTCGGCACGGCAACCATCAATGACAAACATAGTCAGCCCATCAGACAGTGAATTGCTCAGTAAATTACCTAGTCGCTCGGATGAATTGTCATGAAATGTTTGTGGGTGGCGCGTGAAATTCCGTTTCCCGCCGATAGCGGCGACCGCATTTATTCGGCGCAAATGGCGCGTGCCTTTGGGCAAGCCAACGGCAGAATGAGTTATATCGGCATTGCCGACTCTATCACTGAGTCGGTGCCGGACGACCCGATGGTTGACTGGATCAGCGTCCATGGCCAGCGCCATGGGCTGTTACGTTCGCTGTTCAGCAGGCTGCCACTGGTGGCAGCAATGCACGCGACGCAAGCCTACGCCAAACGCTTGGATGAGTTATTTGCGCAGCCGTGGGATGTCATCGTGTTCGATCACTATGCTTCTGGCTGGGCCTTGCAGCGTTTTTTGGTGTCGCCGATGGCAGCATCTGCTAGGCGTCCGCGTCTTGTGTACCTGGCTCATAACCATGAAGAACAGGTGCTGCGCGCGGTTGCCGCTGAGTCTGCCGCTTCGCTGTTCAAACGGCTGGGCTTTTGGCAAAATTACCTGAAGGTGCGTTCCCTGGAACGCTATATGGTGAGCCAGGTCGATCTGGTCACCGCAATTACCGAAGAAGATGCTGCAAGTTTTACGAGCCAGTGCCGCGATGTGCGTACCGTTGTACTGACACCAGGTTATAACGGCGTTGTTTGCGCTGCGCGCACCATAACCCATGCTACGCCGCGCCACGTCATTATGGTCGGTTCGTTCCAGTGGGCGGCCAAACAAGAGAATTTGCGGGAGTTCTTGCGTATTGCCGATCCAGTGTTTGCACGCAACGGTATTGTCTTCGATGTGGTCGGCAGTATGCCTGACTCTTTGCGCGCGGAATTGACGCCAGGCCTGAACGCAACCCGTCTGCACGGTTTTGTGCAGGACCCAGGCCCCCTGTTCGAGGGTGCGCGCATTGGGCTTGTGCCCGAGGCAATCGGAGGCGGTTTCAAGCTGAAGTTTCTTGATTATTTGTTTCGCCGCATGCCGGTTGCCACGTTAGCTGATGCGGCAGCCGGTTTGCCGGGGAACTTGCGGGCGGAACTGATACAGCGTGGCTCGCTGGCTGCACTGGCAGAAGGTATCGTGGAAAATATCGATGCGGTGGAATACCTTAATGGCATGCAGCAGCGCGCCTTTGATGCCGCTGGCAGTCTATTTCAGTGGCGCGACCGTGGTGTTGCCCTGGTGGAGGCGCTACGCTGATGCACGTAAAACCGCTGTTAACGGTCATTACCCCATCTTATCGGAATGATTATGAACTGGTGACGGATCTATGCAAAAGCATGGACGAGTTTTTGCAGGCACCGTTCAAGCATTTGTTGATTGTTCCCCAGGCGGATCTAGCCCTTTTTTCGAAGCTGCAGTCGCCTAGCCGCATTGTTTTGGCGGAAGAAGACTTGTTGCGCCCCTATGGTTTTCGCAAGTTTCCTTTTCCAAAACGGATCAGGATTCCTGGGCTTATCGACTTGCGTTTCCGCGAGCAGTGGTATTGCCGAGGAGTGGGGCGCGCCAACGGCTGGGTGATCCAGCAATTGATCAAATTGTCGGCACCACAGTTAAGCGAGTCCGACATCTTTATGTTTATTGATAGCGACAATATCCTGTTCCGTCCGCTTGATCTGGCCCAGTTGTATGATGGTGGCAAGGTCAAGTTGGCGCGCAAGCTCATGCGGCCGGACATGCACTCGCACTTCCAGTGGCACGAAAATGCCTTGTCATTGTTG
>JABEVH010000318.1 GCA_013043915.1 Pseudomonadales bacterium | reverse complement strand
CCTACATGCATAGGGCTGGCCGGTGTTTCCAGATGAATAAAGGCAGCATCCAGATTGCTGAGTTCTTGCATGGCTAATCTCCATCGCTTGATAGCCTGATAAACAGTGAACAAGTGTTCACATGCAACTAGACTATACCTGAGCGCGGAGAATAAATTGACTTGGATCAATAATTCAGTGAACACGTGAACACTTAATGACAGGTAACCTATGCATTAAAACAGCCAATAATTGGTGAGTACCTATAGGGTTACTCCGCCGCGACCATCGCTCACCCGATGTCCCATGATAGCGAATTCTAATGCGCATTCTTCACCATAGACACCAGAACTGCACATCTTGCTGACGCAGGAATTCTTCAGCATTAGCGCCTTGCAATAAGGCAAAACTAGCCAACATACCGGCTTCAACACAATGAGGTGCTGCAACGGTCACTGAACGAGGCCCCCCTTCAACGGGCCATCCCGTTTTGGGATTAAGTAGATGACTGTAACGTCGCCCGTTCTTAAGCAAAAACCGATGGGTATCACCGCTGGTGGCCAAGGCGCCGCTCACCAGATCAAGAACCATAACAGGAATCTGCAAGCTATCGGGCTGTTCCACACCAATTTGCCAGCCGCCGCGAGTAGGAGCCCGATTGCAACAAAGATCTCCACCCAAATTAACCAAAACAGGTACATCACAATCTTCTTGTAGGCAAGCCAAGGCGATATCGGCCGCATACTCCTTTCCCATACCACCTAGGTCGATTTCCATCTCAGGCGCTAAAAGCAACCTCGGAGGCTTCCATCTCACCTTGTTAAAACCCACATGCTGACTGACACGTTTCACAGCAGCTTGCGAAGGTATGCGGTCGGTTCCATCAAAACGCCAAACACGGCGCAATACACCCGACGTGATATCAAACATGCCCTCACTCATCACATAAGCCTGCGCTGCAAAATTAATAAGTTTAGCGGTCTCCTCATCAACTTCCGTGATGGTTCCTGCCTGCTGATTGATTCTGGATATCACACTATCAGATCGATAGCGGCTAAATTTAGCCTCAATACGCTTAACCTCAGCCACTGCCCTTTGAACCGACAACACGACGTGAGAATGATCGATAGACTCCAGCAAGATTTCGCAAGGACTGGCCATGGCATCAAAGGTCACTGCCGTAAACCCATGGGGTCGCGCTTCAACCTCAAACGACAAGGGCATGTTGTCTAGAACTTAAACTGTAAGTCAGCTTCAACAATAGTAGCTCCCAAGCCTGGGTAGAGGTTTAACCCCTGTAACTGCTGTAATACGGGCATGTTAACTACCGTTTTCTGCTGATACCGCTCTACTCTGAGACTTACCTCCGAGTCCTTATCAAAAGCATAGCCATATTTAAAACCCAGGGTTTGTGCGCTGAATTCACCTAACCGTGGGTCTGCGGAAACATACTTGAGATAAGGCTGCCCCTGCACCACATAAAGCCGATAAAAACTGGCTGCCGTTTGGTGATACCAACGGTAGTGAGCTTCCACGAACTGCCCGCTATCGCCTATCTCACTTCGGTAGTGCACATCAGCGGTCTCTGAATGAATCCCCCAGTCATCACTCATATATCGCATGGATAAATCGAGGGTGTCCTCATCAAAGGCGTAACGGTTATCCCAAAAAAGACTGCGCTTGAAACGACGTGTGGGGCGGTTCTCGTAAATGTAACCAACAACATTACCCTGCGCATCCAGTCCTGAAACGACTTTGTACGGATCATTCTGATAACCCTGCGAATTATCGACAGCAATATTAAACTCTGTCAGCCAGCGCCGCGTCATCACCTGAGTCAGCCCAAGCAATATATCACCCACTGACTTGCTGAGATTTCCTTGCCGGGAAAATGTGGTGTAATTACTGAGCGGTACGGGAGTCCCGCCGACGGGGTTATTGGTATCGTACTCAAGGTTGGTACCCAGTGTCAGGGTAGTATTTTTTTCATCAAAATCCTGTGCCCAGGAAGCATTGACCGACATCGATTGAAAATCCATTTCATGTGAATAGTCCCCACCTGCGGTCCAGTGCGAGGTAGGACCTGGCGGGGTCATATAGGACAGACTGACGGCTTCACGCTGATCATGAAATGTTTTATCCAGGGGCAAGGCACCTGGAGCTACGGTATAGAGTGTAGGATTGGCCTGTACGCTGCTACCTCCTGCCGTACTACCACATGCATAGGCACTACCCGAAGCGGTGGTGCAGGTCTGAACGCCTCCCGGGGTTTGTACAACCTGGGTAGCCTGCAGTGAATGTCCTGAAGGGTTGGCAAATGTTTGAGCGGCTCGACTAGGCAAAGCGCCATTCGGGGACCCACCACTCAAAGAATCTACCGTCAAATGCAAATTCCATGCACTTTCATCTTCTTGCACATTTTTTATAGCCGCTACGCCTTCAGCTACGGCAACTCGCCCAGCATCTTCTTGGTAATAAAGTCCTCCAATATCCGCCGATGATGTCGCAGTCGTATCACCTCCCCCCCAGCTTTCATCGGCACTATCACCTGTATCGCCTGAATCCCCCCCATCACCTTCACTGGCCTGCGCTGCCAAGCCAGTGAGCAAAACACAGGTCGCCCACGACAATCTATCGCGTATCTTGGCTGTTCTACTCAATTGCATCCGCAACCCCCACCACCAAATCCTCGGCCACCGCTGGATGCTTCCTTACTGAAATAAATATGGTCATCAATGGAGCTTTCTACAGGGTCACTGTCCAATTGCATACTGGGACGCGCCATATATTCCCGCTGCCAGGGTTTAACACCGAGCAAGCCACAACCGCCCAAGCCAGCAATACACAGCACGACCAGCAATAAGCGCCTCATATTGACT
>JABEVH010000317.1 GCA_013043915.1 Pseudomonadales bacterium | reverse complement strand
TATGCCATCGTTGGCTTAATTGCTTCTTGTGGTATTCGGTACTCACATGGTCATATTGCGACATTTTTAAACTCCAGGTGTTCAGTTCGATCAGTTGGCTATAGTGGACCCCGGATTTGAGACAGTAGTTTAAGCTGTGCTCTGTCAAGAGGAGCAATAGGCGATGAGCGAGCCTAAGAAGCGTAAGGTCCACACCCCTGAGTTTAAAGCCAAGATTGGTCTGGAGGCCCTGCGTGGGGTCAAGACGATTAACGAAATTGGCCAGGAGTACGGTGTTCATCCGGTTCAGGTGGGTCAGTGGAAGCGGTAAATTGAGGAGCAGGCCAAGACCCTATTTGAGGGTAAGCGTGGCCCCAAACCAGCACAGATACTTGAGCATCGTGATCCTGATCTGCTGTATAGCGAGATTGGCCCGCTCAAGATGGATCTCGACTGGATGAAAAAAAAGTCCGGGATCAGTCTGCCATGATACGGCAATCCTGGATCGACCAAGGGGACGTGGTGCCCGTGGTTAAACAATGCATACTGGCTGGTGTGGCGCGTGCCACGATCTATGCGCGGCAACAACTCCATGATACGAATGCTGATGACTTGTTATTGTGTCGTCTGATTGATGAGGAGTACACCCGCCACCCGTTCTATGGCAGCCGCAAGATGGTGGTATACCTTACTCACGCGGGCCATGCTGTCAACCGCAAGCGGGTGCAACGACTGATGCGACAGATGGGACTTGTCAGCATGGCGCCAGGACCAAACACTAGCCGTCCGCACCCCGAGCACAAGGTTTATCCCTATCTGCTGCGCGGTGTTCCCGTGGTCAGGCCCAATCAAGTCTGGAGCGTGGATATCACCTATATCCGGCTGGCTCGTGGATTTGTCTACCTGGTGGCGATTATCGACTGGTATTCACGCCGAGTTCTCAGTTGGCGGGTCAGCAACAGTATGGAGGCAGTATTCTGCGTGGACTGCCTGGAAGACGCACTGCGTCATTACGGAAAACCAGAAATCTTCAACAGTGATCAGGGCTCCCAGTTCACCAGCGATGCTTTCATCGGCACGCTACAACGAGAAGAGATTGTCATCAGTATGGACGGACGTGGACGTGCATTCGATAACATCTTTGTTGAACGGCTCTGGCGCAGTGTCAAGCATGAGGACGTATATCTAAAGGGTTATGCTACCTTGGGTGAACTCATGATGGGTCTAACCGACTACTTCGCCTTCTACAACAGCGAGAGACCACATCAATCCCTGAATAACAAGACACCAGACGACGTATACCGAACGGCTATTGATGGCGGCGCCATGATCATCGAGAAATATGCCAAAGCAAAGTCAACAGATAACGTTATATCGGGGCAGCGCCGTCCAGTTGCTGATGTTTAATGTGCAGCTTAAACCCCATGGGAAATTGTCTTGACTCTGGGGTCCACTTCAAGCCTGCTCTCTCTCTCTCCAGAGACGCTTCTGCTTCTTTGAGAGCGCTGAGCACAGCCTCACGTTTTAATGTGGGATAGGACTCTAAGATTTCCTCCAAGGTCAACCCATCTGCAAGATTTTCGAAAAGCACTGCAACCGGAACACGAGTACCAATAAAAACTGGTGTTCCACCAAAAACATCTGGATCAATTGAAATAAGTCTACTTGTCATATCGGACTCCACGGTTAAATGCCAATAATCTCAGTCAGCAGTTGTTTGTTTTGATCAAGGATGCCGAAACGCTTTTTCTCCAACTTTGCCTCCGCAACAACATCAAATAAAGCAATGGCCTTCCGAAGGATTTCGCTTTTAGTTGTGTGTGAAGATGATGCGAGCTCATCTAACCGAGCATTGAGCTCGGGAGAAACAGCTAAGCTCAGCCGAATTGAATCCCTATCAGTCGCCATGCAACACCTTTCGCGTTAAAAATGCACCATAATATGAGTGCATTCCACGTCTTTTTCACCTTTTTTGCAACCTTTGCATAAGTCACCGGCTCCATGGCGACAGCCTGCTGGAGCAACCGATAGAACAACAGACCTCTTGATGCGGAAGTCCTTCGGTTAAACCGAAAAACAAATTCATCAAGGTAGTAGTCCAGTTGACCAGGCTGCACCGATCCTTGGTGAGTTCCAAGCAGCCATCGCTGAAGCAGTGCTGCGACTCTGTGCACACCTGGCATCGACTCGTGCGCAGGTGTTTCCGATCCAAGGTGCACGGTACGGCGATGGTGATAACCTGCCTCTTCCAAATCTCGATAGGCACCCGATCCGTCACTATGAATCAGTGAACCTAGCTGAACAGCTTCCTGAATAAACGGCATCAGATGATCATAGTCGCCATTGGCAATTTGCTTGATTCGAATGCGACCGAAACCTTTTGGCTGCAGCATCTCGACTGCGATAGCCACCAGCACTTTGCTGGTGTTGCTTTTCCTACCAATCGGACTTGTTGGATTCTTGCGATCAGTGATCGCCAGGTAAGTTTCATCAACTTCGACCTCGCCATGAAGCAAATCTCTGCAAGGTCGAACCATGGCTCTGCGCAAGCGATGCAGCATGGTCCAGGCTGTTTCGTAACTACCAAGCCCAAGCACGCGCTGCAAACCCAAAGCGCTGATGCCATTCTTCTGGCTCGTTATGTACCAAATCCCAGCAAACCATATTCTCAGTTCGGTACGCGTTTTATCGAAAATGGTGCCAGCCGTGACGGTCGTCTGGAACTTCCATTTGAGGCACACGAGCCTGCCACGCGTAGAGCGACAAGGTGTTCCAGATCGCTCGCACTTCGGACAAATGAAATCTCTTGGCCAGCGCACTTTTTCCAGATACGCTCTGCACGCATTCTCTGAGTGAAACCAATCCAAAAACTGAACCCAGTTGCGCGGATAGTCCACCCCAGCTTTAGGCATCATCGAAGTGTCGGACATCCAATCATTTTGGCACAATTGGATCTAAAGGGATACCCCATCCAAGTATACAGCTATTTTCTGGGTATTGAAACCATAACGATTACCTCCCCATGGATAAATCCAGGGGCTTCTCGCGTAATTGGGTGAGGCTAGTCCCTGTGAGATGCCTAAATCCTGCTAACAAGGATGTTGTTAGGGTCGGCTTTAAGGCGCGCAGTGCGACCGTGCAAATGTAGCCGTTTGTCGGGAAACAAAAGGAGGAATCGAGCGATCACTTGTACTCTGTATGAACGCGTGTTAACTTTGGTGGTGAAAAATGATAATAACAAATTTAAGGCCCCGTCGAAAAAATAGCCGGTTATTTGGCGACAACTAGACCTTCGGGGTTTTTGAGGAGAACTATAAGATGTCACTGTTCAAGGGGGCTGTTCTTTTTTCGGCAATTTCTTTGATTTCTAGTGGTGCTTTCGCCTTACAAGCCATGGACGATGCTGGTTTAGCAGATGCAACCGGTCAGTCAGGTTTGACTATCACGTCGACGTTGAATATGACCAGTGCTGTCGTGTCGTATACCGATACGGATGGTCTAGGCGCAGGCAGTGCAGCAGCATCTGCAGGCAGTATGAATATCCATGGCTTAGGCTTAAGCAGCAATGGTGGTGCCATGACGACTAATATCGATGTGGGCTCCAATGCCAGTGGCCAAGCGGTGATGCAGATTCAGACTATAATTCCCACGTTGGCGATTTCATTTGACGGTATTGATTTGACCTCAGCTCCAGCGACGGTAGGCTCCGCGTCGCGCAATAATTTCATCGTGACCAATGGCGTGCAGACAATTAAAATGTCAGGCCTCAACATGACTATGCAGTTGGGGGATACCAGTCCTCAGGGTCATTTGATGGTTCTAAGTAATTCTGCGCCAACCAGCTTTACCTTGGGTAGTAGCACCGCCACAAACCAGGTTGTTCTCGTTGATGCTGCTGTGAAAAACGGATCGACAACCTCGACGCCAGGTATAGGTGTCGGTGGTTTGTCAGTGACAGGATTGAGTTTTGGGTCCTCAACGACCAATCCGTCGAGCAATACCACGGTGGATGCGACGTCGGCGGGATTGGTGGTTGCATTTGGTTCGACCGCTATGCAGAACGTTGGTGTGTCGATGACCAATGTGACGATGGGTGAAACGTGTGTGGGTGTTTCAAGTGGATGTACTGCTACCGCGCCAATAGGTAATATCAATATCTCTGGCTTGAATATGTCGGGTACTACAGTCACGATTCGCGGTCACTAAGTTGGTTTAAGAAACAGCTTGTTGTTGTGTTGTAAAAGGACCCCTAATTGGGGTCTTTTACTTGCAGTTCGGCGTTGACTTGGATGGACCCTGGGGTGTTGAATGTCAATACCCCGTGACTAGAAGAAAAAAACGATGCTCGCGGTTATACTTGGTGTTTTTCTGGTTTTTTATGGCGTCGGCCATGTGGCTGATGTGCATGAAGTTAAGCCTGGGACAGTGTTTATTGCTGAGCCCATAGATTCGCGCGTAAATAGCCGTTACACTGAATATGAACGTCCTGTTGTCGTGCAGCCTTTATCGGTAACCAATTTTAATGGCGTGGTTCGCCAAGCCTTCGACTATAGCTGCGGGTCGGCGGCGTTGACTACCTTATTGAATGGTTATCTGGATCGTAATTTCGGCGAACGCGAAATTATGCAGGGTTTGTTGCGTTTTGGTGAAACGAATCGTATTGTTGCTCGTCGTGGTTTTTCATTGCTGGATATGAAACGATTAGTGACCGCCTTAGGCTATAAAAGCGGTGGATTTCGGGGCACATTTGACGATCTAAAAGGTTTGACGCAGCCGGCTTTGGTGCCTATTCATTATTCGGGATTCAAGCATTTTGTCGTGGTTAAGAAAGTGCAGGATCAGCGGGTATTTATTGCTGATCCGGCTTTGGGAAATATCAGTTTTCCACAGGCACGGTTTAAAGATGTCTGGGATGGCAATGTCATGTTCCTAATATTTCCTTCAACGCCTACGGTCAATCATCTGGAGGTAACCGATCAGGATTTGCGGTATTTTACGGATGACATGATAAATCTGATAGCTTTTCAACAGGTTTATGAGAATGAGATTCCTGTGGAAACCATGGAACATAATGCCGACAAAGCTGCATCCACTCATTTGGTACTCGATGTGGGTGCAGGTAATGTGCTCGGGGGGGCGACCACAACGGGAACGCCAATACTCGTGCCGACGCGTACTTTCTTTCGCGATCGCTGATGAATCCGTTTACTGTTTTTTACAGGACAGCAAGCGTTGTTGTGTTTTACTATGCCACGTGGTCCCTGTCAGGGATTTGATAAGAATAATAGTCTGGGATGAGACGATCTATGAAGGACTGGGGGAAAGCCTTAAGTGCGTTGGTATGGTTGTCAGCTCATATGGTTTGGGCTGACGATACGACAACGTCGCCAGCAACAGCGGCTCCTGCATCGGCAGCGCCAGCACCAGCTACTACTACTACTACGGCACCTGCAACAGATAGCAGTTCAGCTGCTGCGTCGACGTCGTCGAGCGATTCATCGCCTGCGACGGCACCCGCCAGCGGTGATAAGAAAGCTGAAGCAGCCTTGAAACAACAGGCTAGTGATGCTTCCTCTGAAAAGAATTTGGCTCAGGTATTTGATGCCAGTCAGCCGACCTATTCATTGCTGCGCAAGGGGGGGGCGACACTTTATTATACCTTCGATTATACCTATTATTATAATGCAGCTATCGATATTGCCCTGACGCCTAACTCTTCCTCAATTTCTCGATTTAGAATTGAGGAAGATGCACAAGATACGGTGACCAATTCCCTGTCCTTAGATTACGGGGTATGGGATAACCTGACCTTCAATACCTTGTTGCCCATGGTGGCGAAATACGACTCAACGAATAACCTGACGACCATGGCCTTGGGGGATGCTTCTTTCTCGGCTCGTTGGCAGCCTGTTCCTGAGGAACGCGGTGCTATGTCCACGACACTGTTTGGTGTGTTTTCTACAGCCAGTGGCGTGAGTCCCTACAACATCAATTTAAATACCGATTTGTCTACCGGCAAGGGATACTATTCATTAACCGGAGGAGCCAGCTTCAGTAAGGTGCTCGATCCGGTGGTGGTGTTTGGATCGTTTTCTGATACGCTCGGACTGAATGTTACCGGATTGAATCAGAATCGAGCAGGTCAGTTACTGACAGCGTTTCAGCCAGGTGCTACGTTTTCCGGTTCAGCAGGTTTGGGGTATTCGCTGAACTACGACATATCCATTACGGCTTCATACCAGATGGGGTATACACTGGCGACTACTTATGATTTTGCTGGTGGAACCACGGTACGTACTCCAGACATGGTGGCGGCTTCCATTAACTTCTCGGTGGGATTTCGAACCACACCGACGCAGATTATCAACATTGGGTTTGCCTACGGTTTGACCCAGGATACTCCCAATATTGATTTGACTGTGACGGTGCCCATGGATATTTCGGGCATGATGAAAACGCATTGAGCAGGGTACGTTGATCATGCTAGGGATAAGGCAGGGGTGGGTATACCGGTGGCGTTTATGTTGCCTAGGCATATTGCTAGGGATGTTTATGGCATCGGGAGCTCAGGCGGGCGCGCTGGCCACCGATTTGAGTGTGGACGTACGCGCTGACGCTATGGGTAACGCGGTAACGGCTGATCCGCCAGGGGTCAGTGCCATTAACTATAACCCTGCAGGTTTGGCGTTTCTCGAAGGTAGGCATATCGACTATCAGTTTTTGGGCGCTATGTTCTCTATGCAGACGCAGTTTAGTGCGCCGCCTAATTATAATGTTTTTGGTTATTCGGATGACCCTGTGGTTTGCCAGGAGCCTAATGGCAATATCTCTTATTGTAAAAACTTTATTACCAGCACGAGCAAGATATCGGGCGCGGCACTTTATGTTCCTGTATTGGGTAAAACCATAGATATGCCTCCTGGACCCTTGATTGCTCCCCTATTGGGTATTTCGGTGCAGGAGCCAGGCTCCAAGCTGACCTTTGCTAACGCGATGTATGCGCCGATGGCGGCGGGTTTTTACCGCAGCCCTACGGATCCGGGCGATTTTCTTGGCCAGCAGGTAGCGCTGGAGCGCTTTACGCTATTTTCACCCTCGGTGGGTTTTAGAATTAATGATGCATGGTCAGTGGGTGCCTCATTCAACGTGTCTTACCAGGCTATGTCCTTAGATACCCAGTTTCGTTCACCCAACGAACTGCTGGGATTGATGCGCATGATCAATGACTCGGTATGCCCTCCTTTTAAAAACAACGGCAATATCGTGACTGACTTGTTCTTGTTCGGGTTCTGTAATGCGCAGCAAGGGGTAGGACCCTTCTCGAATTTGGCGTCACTCAAGATGAGCATGCAAGATACGATGTCGCCGACTTATAACGTCGGTGTGTTGTGGAAGCCGACGGAACGTTTCTCCTGGGGGGCAGTCTACCGTTCAGAAGCACGCATGCAATTGATCGGTAAATATGAAATCGATTACGGCCAGGGTACACAAGATGTATTTAATGCCGTGGGTGGGTCGGCTACCGGTTCCATTCTGTTATCAATACTAGGATTGCCCACCTCAGTGCCTGCCAAGGAAACGGGCTTGGTGTCGATGAACCTGACGTACCCCTCGCATTTTCAAACCGGGGTTTCTTACCGACCCTGGTCGCCTTTCAAGGTTAACTTTGACATAAGTTGGGATGATTACGCACAATGGACCAGCTTTCCAATCCAGTTTGATCGCACGCCTAAAGTATTACAGATTGCGCGTCTATTGTCCCCCAATGCCACCTTGAGTTCCATCAATATGCCTCTGGGCTATCAAAGTCCTTGGTCCTGGGGTATAGGTACGGAGACCTCATTAAACAGTCGTCTGGTACTCCGTGTTGGTTTTGAACAGCGCGGATCAGCCATTCCTTTGGATAAGCGTAGTTCGCTGGTACCTATCAATACGGCACATATGTACGGGATAGGTTTAGGCTATGTGCTTGATAAGGACTCTGATCTGGATTTAACCCTGATGCGTCTGCTGAGTAACGATACGATTCCGGCCAACACGAGTACCAACTTCAATGCCAGCGGGATCAATAATGTTATTTATAATCCCTATGGCGGTTTGAATGGGACTACCGCAGCAGCGATTACCTTGGTAGGTTTGGCCTATCGTACACGTTGGTGATTATGGCTCTATCCTGGCTCAGGCGTAGCGGTCTACTGGCAACGCTGGTGCTGGTGGTGGCTTGTTCTTCACGAGCGCCGCGTACAGGAAGCACTCGTACGCATGTCGTGATGGATGCTTATGGTCACATACTGGTGGTTCCTGATAGTGGGCCGGCTGCGCCGGCTGTCCCTCCCCACCCACCGGCAAGTAGCAAGGCATCTGCGCCCTGGAAGCCCTCGGATTATATTCCTCTTGAACTGTATGAAAAGCAGCAGGCTGCTAAGCAAGCGCAGCAACAGCACTTTTATGTGTTGCCTGTAGGCCAGGGAGTCGCAGGTGAAACGTTTTTGACCAGTTCACACAAAACTCAAACGAAACAACCCATGATGTCAACGCCTGTTGAGTGGCAGAATGACCCCAGCTTGCCAGCATGTACAGATAAGCATCCGATTTCAGGTGGTGAGCTTGATGGATTGGCGCATTGGCCCGCGCGGTTATATACCTTGATCGATCCCGGTGTGAGTATTCATCTGGTGCCTGAGGATTTGCATGCTTTGACGGCAGGCAGGGTGGTGGTGGGCTTGCGCTATCCCAAAAAGCACAAAAAAAATCAGGTGTGGCGATGGAGGCTTTATGGCTTTGTCAAGAATGCTGCAAATCACTGCAGTTTTAATCCGCAAGCGGTGATGATGGATACGCAGGGGCATATTCTTGCGGTGCAAGACGGTGTATTTACCCAATCCAGAAGTGGCTCTCGTTTTACCTACCCTGGCTGGAGAGGGGAGTTAAATAGTCCAGAGAAGACGCAGTATTTATTTTTGATATTTACATGGCCGTCAAAAGTATCGATTCCTCTGTTTATGGTGAGTGATGAGTAGATGTATTGGGTGGTTGCTGAGTTGTTGGGTCCTGCTCGTTCTAGCAGGGTGTGGTAGTGGTGGAGGGTCCAAGTTAAACTCGCAGGGCCTGACCAATGCCAGCGTGACGGCTTCCTGTACTTCATTGTCGGGTGTGACATGCATTTCCGGGCGATTTATCGATGATGCTGTGGCTAATTTACATTATGCCTGCAGTGATTCGTCAGGTACGGTGCAGGCAGTCACGGATGCAGGAGGAGGCTTCAGTTGTCCCAATGACAGCGGTCAGGTTGATTTTTATCTGATCAATAATGCCGGTACGATTAAAGTGGATCTGGGGTCAGCGGCGGTGACGCAAACCAGTGATACTAACGGACTCAGTACCCCGGGTTATCTGGTAGTTACGCCACGAACCTTGGCGGGTGAAGATGCTAGCGGCAGTGAAACCTACAGCAATACCAGCCTCAATATCACCCGTTTCTTGTTTTTATTTGATCAAGTGTCCAATGCGATTGCGACCATCTCTCCGTCTAATGTAATTACCTTGAGCTTGCCGGATCAGGAGCAATTGGCTACGTTGATGCCGGTGACTGCGCCTTCTTCCTCTACAGCGACATCTCAAGCAAGCGAGACGACCGTGCTGAGTAGTTCTGATTTTAGTCTGGATGAGGCCAGTTTTAACGCCAAAGTGCAAACTTTGGTTGCTGCATTGAGTCGCCCCATGGGAACTCAGGCACAAGCTAGTACGCATCTAGATGCCACCTTGAATGCTACACGGGCGGGGCTGTACTCGTCGCCGGGGACGGCGCTGGCAAGCTCCTCGGTGCAGACCGCCGGATTTTACGGCAGTAACGCTAGTGAACAGCTTTTTGTGGATCCTTACCTGATGTATGACCGTGCGGGTCGGGTTTTCGGGTTTGCGATCACCTCGCTTTTGTCTTGTGGCGGATCATGTGCCAATACCAGTAATAGTTCGTTCTCAACAAGTGCCGAGTTATCGGTCTTTGCTCCCGGCTTGACACCCTTTACCGTGTTTTCAAAAGGAGGGCAGTGGCGAGATACTCTGACCTTGCCGGGAACAGAGGGTTCAGTCAATATTTCTCAGGGGCGTTTGTACCGTGATCATATCCTGGATACGGCTGCTAACTATCAGTCTACGTATGGAGCCAGTGTGCAGGTGCCCACGGCCGATCTTGGGCAATTTACGTTGCCAGAGCAGAGCTTGTCGGGAAGTTATGCATTGAGAAGAAGTACTCTGGTCGCGCCTACCCTGGATCCTGCCATTTGGCCGAGCAAGGTGGTGTTGCCTTTGAATCTGCTGCTAACCTTTTCGGGCAGTACACAGATCGTAGGGCAATTAGGCATTGCGATTCTTCCCGATGGCAATATCGTTACTGATTTGAACAGAACTTGCGCTACGGTTGATCCTGCGACCTTGGTAGATGCCAAGGGTGTGCAGCAATACCCTATCGGTGTTATCGCCAATGTATTTTCCAACAATGGAGCAACCTATCTGTCGCCGGTGATACTGCTCCCGATTATCAGCGCCTTACCGACGGCCTTACAGGGGGTTATTGTGGGAGAGTCAGATATTACGCAAACGCTGGTCAGGCTGCGCATTGACCCCTCAAGTTATCAATACCAGATGTATGCCAATGGGTTGGATGCAACCACGAATATGCCCCTGCCTGATGGATCAAGCAATCCGGCCGTGTGGATGAATTTTTATCAGATTCGTCCTGTGCTGGCGGCAACCACGGGCTCGACTACAAGCGCGGCTGCGGCCGCTGCATTAGCAACGGCCACGGGAACTTTGACATCTACCCTGGAGAACTGCCCACCATGATGGGTGGGGATTATTTGAACAGACTGCCTGGTCCTAGCAGGGAGGGAACGCCTAGGGCGTTTGATAACTGTGCCATAGCCTGCATGACCTGCTGCGTGCTGGATGTATTGGCGATGAGTAAGTTGGTGGCGGGGATACTGATAGACTGAGTGTAGTTGCCGGTAGTGCCTGTGCCGGTGGCACCTGTAACCACACGACTGCCGCTGATGGCCCCCATAGATATCAGCAAGCCGCTGGTGGCTGAGTTGCTACCCAGGCTGGTTGCCAGATTGCTATCCTCAGATTTCCATGTAGCCAAGGTTGTAGCGTTGGCAGCACCAATAGATATTTTTACCGGGCTCATGCCTTCATAGGCTACGCTGGTGGCACCAAAGCTGCTGGTTCCCTGTGACCAGGATGGGTTATTCAATTGTGTACATATGCCGGTGCAACCGGCGTTGAGTAGGGTGATCCCGTTGTTATTTAAAGCATAGCCATTGGTTTGGTCGCTAAACCCTTGAGTAATCAGGTAGTTTAAATTCAGGCTGACCTGGCCTAGGTTATAGGTAAACTCAGTGCTGGCTCCTGTATTAATGGCGCTTTGCGTCAGACTGGTCTGTGTGCCATCCCAGGCTGAGTTGTATACGGTCACAGGATTGAAGGTGATATTGCCGGAAAGCGAGATGGCTGCTGCCGCGGAGCCCGCGCTATTTGAGCCCATGCTGATCTGAACATCGGTGGAGCCTTGGGCTGCTAATCCTTGCCACTGAGTAAGGGCAGGCGTTGAGCTGCTGCTGTCGAGCCCATTGCTGCTGCCAAAGGCTATGAAGCCTATGGATGTACTTTGAAAGTTATTGCTGATATCAATGCCGTCCTGGGCTACAACGGTTCCCATGTCCTTCTCGTTCATAGGTTCCATGGCAAAAACTGAACACCCAACCAGGCAGCAGGCAGGTCCCAACAGCATGCTTAAAGGTTTCATGTCTCTAGTCCATTTTATCATTTTTTGGAAGCATCCTGAGCCTCACGGCCATCTATTCAGGGTGCTTGCTCCTAGTATTCAGGCTCAACTAAAACCTGAATAGTTTATACTTGTTCACTCCGAGAACGAATGTAACCTATTGAAAATAAAGGAAAACAACTGTTCTCTGAGATCAATTTCAATTCTGATACCTAGGGTAATGAGAGTCAATGCGAACCGGTGAGAGGTTTGTCACGGTTTTGTGAACTTATGTCGGTTTAAATCTGCCTGGGTTTGAGTTTATAGAGGATGAAGGGGGGGCAGTAACTGCCAAAGTGAAGTGAACATAAAATACAACTATAAAACCGTGAAGATTTTTACGAGTAGGCATGGCATGTCAACAAGCTGTCATCTACACTGCTTCTCGTAGGTTTTAACCAATAACCAGAAATTGCGATGCGGAGGGCAAGCAATGCGTTATTACGGAAAATTACTAGGTGGGACCACGCTTGCTGTGTTGCTTGCAGGTTGCGGCAGCAGCAATAACTCGCAGACACCTGCAGCGGGTACCGTGGTGCCCGGATCGAGTACCACTTTGGCAAAGAATGCCAATGCCTATGCGGCGGCTAATGAACCGGGCGCTGCCTATAATGCAGCTCAACCCACACCCGCTGTCGATTGTGTTGCGCAGAGCAGTTATTGCTTGATGACACCAGGTCCCTTGCCTGCGGCTGCACTAGCTCAGCTAGAGTTAGCTGGAATGTCTCAAAGTGGCTTAAATGCAACAGTTTTGGCTAGCCTTCAGGGTACGGGCTCATGTGACGTGGCGGTGTACCGCATTGAATACACCACGCATTACCCCAGCCTCTCGGGCCCGAACAATGCGGCTCAACCTTCGGCCGTGGTCATGATTCCGAGTCCGCCAGCAGGTGCTTCGGCTACGGTGAAAGCACAGTGTGGAGGAAGTCGACCGATCGTGGAATATGCCCACGGCACGGCGGTTTCCAAAAATTTCGACATGGCGCAGAATTTTTATGACTTGATGACGCATCCGACAACACCGACGAGTGTTGCCGCAGGTGTCAATGACGGCACCGGTGAGGCATCATTGCTGGCAGCTGATTTTGCTGCTCAGGGTTATATCGTTGTGGCTCCCAACTATGCAGGCTATAACACGGATGCTTTAACGCCTTATCATCCTTACATTAATGCAGCCCAGGAATCTCAGGATATGCTGGATGCCCTGACGGCAGGTCGTCAGGTCATCAAGCTGATTTCATCGGCAACCACCATGACGATAGCTCCCAACACGCCGATTCCTAACCCTGATGCTGGCGTGGCAGATTCGGGTTCCCTGTATGTCACGGGATACTCCGAAGGAGGCTTTGTCGCCATGGCGACTCTGCAGCATTTGCAGGCACTGGGACAGCCGGTTAAGGCGGGTGCTGCTTTGTCAGGACCTTATGCTACCGAGGCCTTTGGTGATACGGTATTTAACGGAGCGGCTGGCGTAGGGTCGACGATTTTTGCGTCCATGATGCTGCGTTCTTACGAAAACTTAAGTCAGGGTGCCTTGCCCAGTTTGCTGGGAACTACCAAATGTACGCAAACCGGATCAGCCACGTGCGTATTCAGCGCCGACTACAGTGGTCTTGCTGACTCTGCTTTGCCTGCACCATTGACCTATTCGCAGATAACCGCGAATTCCGGCAATCCTAGTCCGAGCACCGATCCCTGTTATACCGCAGCGCCATCTGCGACGGCAGCGGTACCGACCTGTGCCCTGTTCGATGGCGGTTCGACCTATCCCGATCTCCAAAAGTTGAATGCTTACCAAGACCCGCTGTCAGGTGGACCTAGCCCCTTCTTGGCAGGTCAAGGACTGAGCGTGGATACCTTAAATCCAAACAATCCTCTGAGCTATAACCCCTACTTCCTGGTTAATGATGCATTCCGTGAGAATTACTTGCAGGATGAAGCTAAGAA
This sequence comes from Pseudomonadales bacterium, assembly GCA_013043915.1. Lineage (GTDB taxonomy): Bacteria > Pseudomonadota > Gammaproteobacteria > Pseudomonadales > Moraxellaceae > JABEVH01. Next base: position 13,864 of record JABEVH010000317.1, on the reverse strand, counting down.
CCCTGATGGTGCCGGGTCATCGGTGACTACTTATGACACAACCAATAACCTGACGGGTACGGGACTAGGTGGTATGACGGGTTTGGGCTCGTTTACGGATACCGTCCTGACCAATCCTACCTCATTGGCTACCTACTTTCAGTCGGCTAATCTGAATTTGGCACCCAATCCGCAAAATCCTCTTCGTGCCATCTTGAAAGCGAACGATTTGCGTAACTATGTTCCGCAGATGCCCTTGCTGATGTGTGGCGGTTCAGGTGATCCAACAGTGTTCTTCCTGCAGAACTCTGCGCTGATGTTCGGGAAAATTGCACAGTCACAAGCTAGCAGCAACCCAGTGACGGCTCCTGTTGTTCTGGCTGATGTGGGTATGCCTGAGCAGGATGTGCCGACCTTGGAGGCAAATCAAGCCTTGCAGCAGTCTTCAGCGGCATCGACCTATACGGCTCCTTCCATCAACATGAATATGGCTACCGGTAATGGAGCTGCCTTCAATACCTTGTTGAATCAGGCCCGTGCAGGCTTTTTAGGTGACATGCAGAATGTCTTTGATACCTTCTTCAAGAAGACTCCGGATGGCAGCTACGCTAACCAGATTGAATCAGATATTCAGTATGCCGTCATGAATGTGGCTTTTCAGGATGCATTCAACCATGGTAATGCAACTTTGGGGGGTACAGGTACAGCTTATACCGTGGCCACTCAACTGACCTCTTACTGGGCCAACCTGAACTATGCGACACCCGTGGCTCCGTATACGCCATCGGCAACTCAAACACCTTGTATCTATGAGTACCTGGCTTTCAGTGCTCAGGGTACGGCTGCAGCGCAACTGGCTGCTGCCGCTAACAATGTGCTAGGTTGTGCCGTGATACAAAAAACGGAAGCAGCTCTGGCCGCTAACGGCATGTCGCTTCCAACTTACGCCGCTCTAGTTTACCCGGTGGCGGGAGCTGCCGGTGCAGGAGCCTTGGCTGGTGTTGAAGTTGGAGCTACCACGGCAACGGCCTCCATTGATCTGACCATGGTCCTGGGAGCTGCCTCGGGTGTAGCTAATGGTATCCAGGGTGCCATCCTGCAAGATGCTACCGGACAACTGAAAGGTGCGTTGTCGGCTACCTCCCAGGACCCAAGTGCAACCAAGGGTGTGACGGTGCAGTCGGATATCACCTCGCAGGCACAGACTACGGCTGAGCAAACGGTGGGGTATTACCTTGTAACCTTGAGTCAGTCAAAATTTGCTGGCAACGGTACAACGATATCAGGTATACCGGCTTTGAGTGCGATCATGCAGTCAACGTACTACACCTATAACTTTGCTCCTACGCAGGCAGCTCAAGCCAAGGCCCTGGCCTCAGGCGGCGCGACGTTCGGTGTGCAGAGCATGTTGCCCAAGATCCATGGCACCGCTGAGCCTCCTTACTGCATGGCCTTGGCCGAGCATTGGTTCCAGATGTATCAGTAATCTTTACCTGTCACCAAGACCCGGCTTAATTGCCGGGTTTTTTTCGACTCAGGTCCTGTTTTTTTTTTTGCATGAATATATGATCATAGGGTGATGGTTTTAACCGATGGTTGTTTCTTCGATATGTCTAAAAAAGTTAATCATAAAACGCATCCTGCCTCGCCCAATCGTGATCAACTCGCTTCAGTGCGCCGACTGCTTGATCGTGGTGATGTTGAGATGGCTCGTCAACGACTTGCTGCATTGCGCAAATCTTTTCCTAGTTTTAAGCCCTTACTGGCTTTGGCTTGGGAAGTTGAGGACGCATTAGGCGACCCCATGCGTGCTACTGCCCGGGCACTTGAATGGCATCAGGCTTCTCCAAATAGCATGGCTGCCCTGCAGGCTCTGTGTAATAGTGCTGGTTTGGCTGGGTTGCCTATCATCTATGGCCGGATTCTTGGGCAATTGGCTGTCATGCAGGGCAGGGCAGCTGTTGAACTTCCTGCCAGCATGGATACGCCGCTGGGTCCACTTAGTCTGAAACAGGCGGAAGCATTGGACTTGGGTCGTCTGCACTTGGCAGATGAAAATCCAACTGCAGCCATGGCTGCGCTGGAGGGGGTGGATCACCCTTCTGCACGAAACAATTATGCGCTTGCCTTGTTTTTGGCAGGAGATGTGACGCAAGCCTGTGCCATGATGGAAGCCAACTGGCGAGCTGATCCTGTTAACTTGTATGCACTTGGAAGCGCCGTGTTCTGGCGATGCTGGTTAGAAGGGATGGATGCGTGCTTAGGCTATATGGAGCCCCTGCAGCAAACGGTACCCCTCCGCTGCCAAGATGCGATTGCGCAAATATTGGCATTACGCTTTCTGGGTGATGAAAAAGCTGTAGTTAAAGCTTGGGAGGATGCCGCTGGGGCTGATTACTGGCAGGATGCTGATGCTGATCAACGCCAGTTATTTGAAAACTTGCATGAACCATGGACAGAGCTGAAAGGAAGTAATGAAATTTGGTTTTCCAACGTATGGATTAAAAAACTGTTGGCAATTAGTCAGGATTTTAGGGGAGTGAGTGACCTGCAATGGGAACGGCGCTCGAATGATTTGATAGGTAATTGTGATGCGCATGTAGACTATTTAGTCCGAGCAGCCGTTTTGGGCGATGAATTAATACGGTGGTTGGCCTTGTCGGTGCTTAAGCGGCGCGCCAAGAATGCAAACACTATGGCTTTAGCTGGGTTGAAAGCATGGCTTACTTACTCCAAAGGCACTGATATAGCTCGCAAGGAAATCTTTGGCTGGTTGATAGAGGAAGGATTAATAGACATTAATGAGCCTACTGATGTATGGCTGAATGGGGCTTTGCAGAATGTTTGTTCTCAAAAATTGACCATCACCGATGAACCTCAAGATAGTCCATTTCCGCCGCAAGGCACTCAATTGAATGAACGAGTTCATGAGGCCATTAGATCGGGCAATCTGCACGTGGCTTTTGATTTGGCTTCAGAACTGCTACAAATGCATCCGGAGCAGCCTTCAGCGCTGAGTAATTTGGCAGCCATCAAGGAAGGCCTTGGACATGATGCTGAGGAAATTGCAGCATTGTACCGTCGCGCCTTCGCATTGGCGCCAGATTATTTGTTTGCTCGTTGTGGTCTCGCGCGAGCCTGGGTGAGTGAGGGGCAAGTTGATAAGGCTACACAATTGTTGAAGGGTCTGTTGGGTCGTGAGGTGTTTCACCGTAGTGAGTACCGCGCTTTCTTGCTTGCGCATAAGGCATTGGCATTGGCCAAGGGTGATAAACTGGCAGCACAGAGCATGGAACAACTCATCGCTGACCTTTAAACTTACGACGTTTAATAGGCCAATGGATGTGTGTCTGTATGCTGGTTAGTTAAGCGTGCAAATCATGGCGTTGCGGTTTGGCCCTGAAATTGAGGTAACACCCATGTTTGTACCTGATACACCGTGTATCTGACGCCTAAGGGACATCTACAGTTTGGCGATGACTCTGACAAGACCTTGCCCGAGGCTCTGAATGTAAGGCTGGCTGCGGCCTTCGCGCAGGGTGCAGGGCATGGTCTGTTGCATATGGGTGCAGTAGAAGTTACTACGGCCCTGCCTCCCTTATTGGCCTTCTGGCGTGATTTTGCTGTTCGCTTTGTCACCGCCTTGACCGCGATACCTGAAGATGGCGAAATTGCTGTTGTCGTTCCTGATGCGCTGGTTTTGGAAACCCTGTGTTTGGATGCTCCTCCTATGAGGGGGGCGGAGTATCTTGAGCCGCAAGTCTTTCGCGTACTCTGGGCAGAGATTGATGCCGCCGTTAGAACAGAACTGGCCGCTTATGGTGGGTCGCTGCTAGATTTTCTTAAATCTAAACATCCGGCCTGGAATCTTGTTGGGCGCGTATATTTTAATCTTGCTGAGAACCGTAAAGATGAAGAATATCCCTTCGCTTTTCTTGCTACCTACACCTCGCGTTTGTCGGCGCATGGCAAGGCTCAGCACCTGCCACTTGCGCAAGCCTTAAAGGAATTCTCTGGAGGCGGGAAGAGGCCACAACTGTTGTCCTTGCTTTTGCCCGTTCAAAAAGCTGCGGAAAGATGTACGTGGCTGAACCGTATGGTAGACAATAACGAGATCTATCATCCCATGCGCTGGGGTGTTGAAGAAGCGGTGAACTTTCTTAAGGATGTGCCACATTTGCAAGAGGCTGGCATCGTTGTACGTATGCCCAAAAGCTGGGCTGCAGATCGGCCTGCTCGGCCCAAGGTTGCCGCAACCATAGGCACGAAGAATCCTTCGCTGCTGGGCATGGATACCCTGCTTGATTTCAACATGGAAATTACGCTGGACGGGCAACCGCTGACTTCTGCTGAAATTCAGTCGCTGCTGTCAGCAAGTGCTGGACTGCAATGGATACGAGGCCAGTGGGTAGAGGTTGATCGTGATCGACTCACCCAGCTTATTGCTCGCTTTCAGGGTATTGAGGATGCTGCAGCGGAGGGGTTGCCCTTAGGCCATGCCATGCGTCTGTTGGCAGGCACATCCCTTGAGGACGCTGATTCAGTTTATCACCGCGCTGATCCGGACTGGTCGGAAGTGGTTGCAGGAGACTGGTTGGCCGAGATGCTTCAAGGCTTACGCTCACCGGAAGGGTTGGCTGCTATTACTCCAGGTTCAGCACTGCAGGCAAACTTGCGGCCTTACCAACAGACGGGGTTGCGCTGGCTGCACTTGCTCACACGGCTGGGGTTGGGGGCATGCCTCGCCGATGATATGGGGCTGGGCAAGACGATTCAGATCCTTGCGCTGTTACTTACCTTGCAGCGTACGCGACCTAGTCTGCTGGTGGCACCGGCATCGTTGCTGGCTAACTGGCAACAGGAGGCAGCACGTTTCACGCCCACCCTGCGCTGCCTCATTGTGCATCCTTCGGCGATGCGCAAGGATGAACTGCTTGCTCTGGATGCTGAACGGCTTGCGGGTGTTGATTTGGTTATTACCAGCTACGGAACGCTGATGCGCATGCCTAATCTGCTCACGATGCATTGGCACTTGGCGGTGGCCGATGAGGCTCAGGCACTTAAGAATCCATCCGCCAAGCAGACTAAGGCCGTCAAACAACTTCAGGCTCTTGCGCGCATCGCGCTCACCGGCACCCCTGTGGAAAATCGACTTTCAGATCTCTGGTCCATTTTTGATTTCACCCATCCGGGTCTATTAGGGTCGCAGAAGGCATTTACTGAATTGACAAAAAACTTGGCCAATTATGGTCCGTTGCGCACGCTGGTCAAGCCCTATATCCTGCGCCGCCTGAAGAGTGACAAACGTATCATTGATGATCTGCCGGATAAGACAGAAATGACGGCTTGGTGCGCATTGAGTGCTATCCAGACGGCTCTTTACCAGCGCGCAGTTGAGGATTTGGCCGCCAGATTGGAAATGACAGAGGGCATCGAACGCAAGGGGCTGGTACTGGCTTTTTTAATGCGCTTTAAGCAGATTTGTAACCATCCTTCCCAATGGTTGGGAGACGGTGGCTGGAAGGCTGAACACAGTGGTAAGTTCGAGCGGTTGGCTGAAATTACAGAGATAATCGCCGCTAAACAGGAAAAATTATTGGTATTCACCCAGTTCAGGGAGACCATTGCGCCGCTGGCAGCTTTTTTGGGTAATATCTTCGGGCGAGAAGGCTTGGTGCTACATGGAGGAACGCCTGTAGGTAAGCGAGGTGAGCTTGTCCAGCGCTTCCAGGATGACGAACTATGCCCTTTCTTCATACTTTCGCTTAAAGCAGGCGGAACGGGGTTGAACCTGACGGCTGCCTCGCATGTGATCCACTTTGATCGCTGGTGGAATCCTGCTGTGGAAAATCAGGCCACTGACCGTGCTTGGCGAATGGGTCAGCACCGCAATGTTCTGGTACACAAGTTTGTTTGTCGTGGGACTATCGAAGAACGCATCGATGATCTTATTCGTTCCAAGCAACAACTGGCCGAGGATGTGCTTGGAGGCGGTGCTGAAATTAATCTGACCGAGATGGATGATACAGAACTGCTCGATCTGGTCAGACTTGATATTCACGCTATCAAAGGAATGAACGTATGAGTTACGGATACGGAAAACCCTATGTACCGGTCGCCAAGCGGCGGGCGCAGGCTGACAAAGCGGCCACGAAGGCAAGGAAGGCAGGGCAGGACATGCAACCGGTGGTCATTGCGGGTCGGGTGATCGCCAAAACCTTTTGGGGCAAGGCTTGGTGCGACAATCTAGAAGCCTACAGTGATTTTATAAATCGTTTGCCGCGAGGTCGTACCTATGTGCGCAATGGATCGGTTATTGATCTTAAGATTGAGCCGGGCAAGGTTTGCGCAACGGTGATGGGATCTAGCTTGTATAAGATTGAAATTAATATCGCTGCTGTGTCGGATAGCCATTGGAAGTTATTGGCCCAGGAGTGCACGGGGTCTATTGCTTCACTGGTCGAGTTGCTACAGGGCAATTTTTCGAAGGCCGTGATGGAACGCATGTGTCAACCGAAGACAGGATTGTTTCCTTCGCCCCAAGAGATTCGGTTTGACTGTTCTTGTCCGGACTGGGCAATCATGTGCAAGCATGTTGCCGCGGTGCTTTACGGTATCGGCGCACGTCTAGATTCGCGACCTGAACTTATCTTCACATTACGCCAGGTGGATGCCAATGAGTTGGTGAATCAGACCGCGCAACTGTCTGTCAAGGCCAAGAAAACACCTGCCAATAGGAACGTACTTGAGGATGCTCAACTTGCCGATGTGTTCGGCCTTGAGATGGATAGTTCCGAGGTATCCCCGGCCATGAAAAAGAAGGGGGGAGATAGGTAATACTCAGCGCCGGCTTTGCTCACGGGCAGCTCTTTTAAGGGGGAGTTGCTTCATGGCATTCATGAGAAGCGTGCTAGCATGGCGTTTTTTTCTGGGGAGACGGCGATTATTTTTAACCATCATTCTTGTCGAGCAGCGCTAGGCCTGCTTTCAGGCATCATGCTGGCCGGTTGTGCTGCTATGGACCCGCCTGAATTTCATCATGCTGTGCCTGTTTCCAGTGTTCAGGTTGTCATGGATGTCCGCGACTCTTCTTTGCTCAGGGTATTTAATATGGATGCCAAGCAGGCAGCGACATCTACTTTGCTTGCCCAGAAGCGCCTGCAATTGGCACAACAGGTGCGAGAGGATATGTTAACTGCTTTGCAGCAGGTCGGTGTGAGCTTGCAGCCAGTTTCTGCTTCATCCGAGCATTTTCAGGTAAGAGTTACCGATTATGGTGAAACACCAGTGAGTTGGCGAGATGCTTACATTGGCTTTGAAGTGGTGACCACGCTGGCCATCGCAGCAGCATTTTATGGGCATAAAGTGACGCGCCCTTTAGCGGGTATTTATTTACTTGAGGAAAGTTTTGAGGAGATTAGTGAGGGGTATGCAGGCTTCTGGGTCCTTAATCGTTGGTCTAGGCCTGTGCGGATGCAGGTTTTGATGCTGCGAGATGCCGATGGCGTTGAGGTTTGGCGCGACCATAGAACGACCTTGTTGCCCTGGACCTGGTCTAATCTGAGGCAACATGATGATATTGCGGACAGGGAACAACGATTAAGTCGTGGCCGGAAAAAAGATATCAATCTTTTAGTACATGACTGGATTTCTTCGTGTTCAGCTTGTGGTAGCGTTCAACGCTAAGGCTTAAGAAAAAATCTTGTGCGGCTAGCCCAAAAAAAACCCGACACCTGGGGGGGATATCGGGTTAAGATCATTCTTGACGTCAGCCCATGCATACGCTTGCGATGACGAATCTCACCTATCAGTTAAGGTGATTCTGTCAGTTTTTCCAGTTTGTTTTAGATCATTTTTTTATCAACAGGCAATCTTAATAACATGCTCCCCGGTTATGCCGGACTTGTCCTATGCTAAAGTACAGAGCATCTGTACTAAGGGCATGATGAATGCGATGAATGACTCCAGCAGTCTGGCCAAGGTATCGCAGAAAGTGCGTGAGTTTCGTTTGCGTGAGCAAACGATACTCAGCTGTGCTGAACGGCTTTTTATCGAGCAGGGCGAAGATCGGGTAACGGTGGAGATGATTGCTGATCAAGTGGGTATTGGCAAAGGCACGATCTATAAACATTTTGAGACCAAGAACGAGATTTATTTGCTGCTGATGCTGCGTTATGAAGAGGCGTTGTCTGACCTGTTTCGAAGTTTGAAAGGCAATGATGACCCTGAGGCACTTTTTCGTGAATTTCTGCGATTTCGGGTTCAAGATCCGGATCGTTATCTGCTTTTTGATCGTCTAGAAGGCAAATTAGCGGCTGATAAGATACTCCCCGATTTATTGCAGAAGTTACATAAGTTGCGGGTGTCAAACCGGGAATATTTGTCGGAATTTATTGTTTCAAGGATTGCGGAAGGCAAGTTAATGGATGCTCCTGTTGAGTATCATATTGGTGCAGCTTGGGCTTTGGCGCATGGGGCTTGCTCCTTGATCAAATCTGATTTCTATACGCGCTATATTGGAGAGCCTGAAAAATTCATAGATTTTCTCCTGGATATTGGTGTGCGCATGGCTAACCGTCGCGGCCGCTGAATGGAGGTTGGTATGACCAGGATAAGGGCGTGGAGTATGGGCCTGTTGGTCTTAAGTCTGACGGGTTGTGTAACCCCTAAAGACCAGCAGGGCTTGGCCATGAGTGGATTGCGTAGCTGGCATTTTCTGGCCACTGAGGATGTGCTTGGACGAGAAAACTGGACGCTGGATAACCGGGCTAAATTCTTTGTCGTGATTGCCCCCGCTGATTCATCGCTGATGCCACAGCAGAAGGATGGTGCTAAAATCAACCGGCATTTTGCCGAGCAAACTTACGCGCATTTTAGACAATGGTTTCCCAACATAGTTTTCTCTGATGGCATAGCGCTATCACAGCAACAAGCTCTGGAGCAAGCGCGCCAGCAGGGTGTGGACTACCTGATCTATCCCCAGCTTGAACGCTGGGATGATGCGCAAGCCCCGGGCATAGGCCAAATACTTCCGGGAGCCGGTGGTATTGATCATGTGGCGGCGATCATTACCCTGACCGATGTAGCTACCGGGCGTACCTTGCAAAATTGGGAACTTCAAGGTCAAAGTGGACTACTGACCGCCTTTTCAGATGCACCCTCTCGCCTGGTGGACGAGTCGCTTACTGAGCTGGCCGAGAGGTTGAGCGGACACGCTTCACAGAAGCGCCGCTGGGCTGAGTGGTTTTAACATCCTCCTGGCATGCATACGGGAGATTCCTGTTGCTGACAGTGCCGTTCACCCTGAACGGAGAGGGTTTTTGTGTATTCTGTTAATTTGTTTTTGTGGTTTTTCGCCAATGGGTGAGTGCTTGCATAGCCGCTAGCATGTTCTGAACGGCCGCTTCAATCTCAAACCAGATGGCATCACTTTCAGCATCAGATTGCTTGATGCCTGTTTCCAGCATGTCAGCAGCTTGACGTAAGGCAGGTACTCCACAGTAGCGACTGGCACCATGGACATAATGCACTCTATCGAGCAAAGTTGAACGTTGTCGTTGGCTAAATGCATTCTGGATAGCTTCAATTTCCTGCGGTAGTCCATCAATGAGCAGGTTAAGCATATCCCTGGCCAAGTCTTTGCGGCCACCCGCCAGGCGCAATCCTTCCTGCATGTCCACTGTATCATTTTTGCTAACAGTCTCAGGAGGCTCCTGCTGTATCGGGTCAGGTGACTTAAACGTTTGTCCTGTCCATTTTTGCAGAATATAGACCAGCTGTGCTTCTTGCAAAGGCTTGGTCATATAGTCATTCATGCCGGCTTGCAACAGCTTTTCTCGTTCACCTGCCATGGCGTGTGCTGTCAGTGCAATGATGGGTAGGTGGCGTTCTGGATAGAGATTTCTAATCGTTATTGTAACTTCCAGTCCATTCATGTCGGGCATCTGAACATCCATGAATATCAGGTCGAGTTGTTCACGGGCCACCAGTTCCAAGGCCGCTCGTCCACGGTCTGCAGTCAGCACAGTAATGCCAAGGTCTTCCAGCAAGGTTGCAACCAGTTTGAGGTTGGCGGGGTGATCATCCACAACCAGTATACGCAGATCGTAGCCTAAGTAAGGGATCAAGGAGAGTTGTCTGCCATCGGGCTGACGTAATTGCTGTAAAAGACTGGATAACTTTAGTGGTGGAACGGGAAGGGTCAGTAAGTGAGCTTGAGGCAATTGCTCGGGTAAATTTTCTAGATGCTGATCCGTACTTGTATGCAATACGATGACCGGAATATTCAGTCGACGTAATGAGGGTAGCCAGGAAGTTTGATACAAGTCGGAGTAGATAGCATGCAGGACCAGAATCTCAGTATTATGGGCTCCCTCTCGAAGAAATTGATCGGGTTCCGTATATCTGGCCACGGACTGACACCAGCGGCCCAAATAATGCTGTAACATTTGAGCCAGGCCATCGTGGGGCGTAAGTAGGGCAGCTGAACCCCAGATCACATGGTCAGTGGGTGGTGTTTGCAGCGAGTCCTCAGGAAGACGAACGGTGAACCAGAAGGTTGAGCCTTCGCCGGCTATGCTCTCAAAACTGATTTCCCCCCCCATTTGTTCAACAAGATGTTTGCTGATGACCAGGCCTAATCCTGTGCCTCCATATTTTCGACTGGTTGAAGCATCAGCTTGTGTAAAGGCGCGAAAAAGTTCCCGGCTAGATTTATTATCCATGCCTATACCGGTGTCGCTGACGCTGATGCGCAAGGTTTTTTCCTGCCGATCACCATCCTCAAGCATGACGCGAATGGTGATATCGCCCTTGTCTGTAAATTTGATGGCATTACTGACTAAATTGGTAAGGACCTGTTTAAAGCGCAAGGGGTCGCCAAGGTAATGTCGAGGTACATCGTCGTAGATTAGTGCAATTTGGGTGAGCTGTTTAAGGTCGCCCAAGGGTGCCAACATAGTAATGACATCGAAGATACAGTCTTCAATATTTAAAGGTGCTTTGTCGAGGACCAACTTGCCAGCTTCAATTTTGCTCAGATCGAGAACGTCATTAATGATGGCCAGAAGGCTGTTAGCTGATTTTTGAATGGTCTGCACATGGTCGAGTTGACGTGGGCTCAGAGCACTGCGACTGAGCAAGTTGGCAAAGCCCATGATGCCGTTCAGGGGGGTTCTGATTTCATGGCTGATATTGGCAAGAAATTCGGATTTGATGCGATTGCCTTCTACCGCCTCTTTGCGGGCCAGTGATAGTTCGATATTCTGAACTTCCATGGACTCCAGGGTGGATTGCAGGTCTTCATGGGTTTGAGTCATGGTTTGTTTTAGGTCTTCAACTTCGGCCTGCAAGGTTTCCAGCATACGGTTGAGGTTGATGCCTAATTCACTGAATTCATGGGCATGGCTGCCGGGGAAGCGTAAATCCAGATGGCCACCGCGCAATCGCGTTGCGGTTTCCTGGATACGACGCAAGGGTACCAGTAGCCGACGGGTCTGACTCAGGACAAAGATGGCACTTAAGCCTAAACCAAGACAAATAAGGATAAGTGCAGAAAAGGCAGTTTCATATTGTTGCAGTCGAATACTGGTGGAAGAAAAGTCCATGACTAGCCATAGACCTTGTTGTTGGCCTGCAGGACTGTGTAAATGCTCTATAGGTACTGCCCAGGCTTGGTTGTTACGGTGTATCCAGTGCCAGGGCTCACCTTGGAGATTAGGCGTTTTTAGTGGCCAGGCAGGTGTAGGGTGACCGCTATGCGTCACCATGTTGCCGTAAGCGTCGAGCAAAGAAAAATCAACCAAATCATCATCGTGGTCCAGCGCATTTTCCGACAGTCGATTTAACTCGCTATCCGTCCAGGCATCAGATAAAAGGCGGAGCCTATAGTGTTCAATGAGCAGTTCATGCTGAGCATCAGCTGTCGTCGCCAGGTCACTGAAACGCTCATGCAGATAGAGAGCTGCAGCAAGTACCGACATCAGCAGTATGGGGGTTAGTGTTACAATCAGCAGACGGGTCTGCAGGTTGTAGCGCATGGTTATTCGCCGTCACAGCCTAGAAGTGTGTACTATAGCCGCTTTTTTCAGCGTGTAGAGAGTCCTCATCAATGGTGAAAATGCAAGCTGGTGTTCTGGGCCTGGTGGGGCAAACTCCCATGATCAGGTTGGTGCGGATCACAGAAGGGTGCAATGCTGAGATCTGGGTAAAGATAGAAGGTCAAAATCCGGCTGGGTCGGTTAAGGATCGAGCAGCTTGGTCCATGATTAATCGTGCTTTAGAACGCGGTGAAATTCAGCCTGGTGACCGTTTGATTGAAGCGACATCAGGCAATACAGGGATTGCTCTTGCCATGGTGGCAGCCTGTGTCGGTCTTCATCTTACCCTGATTATGCCGGATAACCAGACCGTGGAGCGGCGCGATGCCATGCGGGCTTATGGTGCAGAGTTGATACTGGTGCCCGCTGTGGATGGTATGGAAGGTGCGCGGGATTTGGCACGACGTAAGGCTGCTGAAGGTTATGGGCGCGTCTTGGATCAGTTTAATAACCCCGATAACCCGCGGGCGCATTATGAGACGACGGGACCGGAGATCTGGCAGCAGAGCTCCGGTCGGGTCACCCATTTTATAAGTTCTATGGGAACAACAGGGACTATTATGGGTGTGTCCCGCTTTCTGAAAGAACAGAATCCTGATATTCAGGTCGTTGGCCTTCAGCCTGCGCCTGGGAGTCAGATTGCAGGTATACGACGCTGGCCCGAGGCCTATTTGCCGGGAATTTTTGAACCCACCAGGGTCGATCAGGTTTGGGATGTCAGCGAGGTTGATGCCAAGGACACCATGCGCCAGTTGGCTCGTGATGAAGGTATATGCTGTGGCGTATCAAGTGGCGCGGCAGTTTTTGCCTCTCTTAGACTGGCTACGCAGATTAAGCAGGGGGTCATCGTGGCTATTTTATGCGACCGTGGCGATCGGTACTTGTCCACTGGCATATTTGGTGCTGCCTCATCATGAATTATTTTGTGTTCGACATTGAAACTATTCCTGATGTTGAGGCAGGACGTCGCCTTTATGATCTCCGTGACCTAGGCGATGATGCTGTGGTGGAAGCAATGCTGCTGAAGCGTCGTGAGGAAACCTCAGGCTCTGACTTTTTGCGCTTAACCCTGCATCGCGTGGTTTGCATATCCTGTGTGTTGCGTACCTCGGATCAGTTACGTATTTGGTCCTTAGGGGAGGCTGACAGCGATGAAAAATCTTTGCTCCAGCGTTTTTTTAAGGGCATCGAGCGGTATGTGCCCACCCTGGTTTCCTGGAATGGTTCAGGATTTGATTTGCCGGTGATCAATTATCGGGCGCTGATGCATGGATTGGCAGCGCCCAAATTCTGGGATCAAGGCGAGGATGATCGTGATTTTCGCTACAACAACTACATTAGTCGTTACCACCAACGTCATATTGACCTGATGGATATGCTGGCCATGTACCAGAGTCGTGCCATTCAACCACTCGATCATGTAGCCAGTTTGCTAGGGTTCCCCGGTAAAATGGGAATGTCAGGTGATGCCGTGTGGCCTGCCTGGAAAAATGGGGAGCATGATCGAATCCGAACTTATTGTGAGACCGATGTCATGAATACCTGGCTGGTATTCTTGAATTTCCAGAAGTTGAGGGGGCATTTGTCCGAGGCTGCATATATCCAGGAGCTTGAAATCATGAAGCAGCTGCTTTCAGCGAGTACAGAACCTGTCTGGCAAGAATTCCTTAGTGTCTGGCAGGGAGGTCGTCGATGAGGCGCAAGAGAATCAAGCAGCCTATGCCTGAACGTGAGCTGATGATCGAGGGCTTAAGCCACGAAGGACGCGGGATAGCTAATCATGAGGG
>JABEVH010000316.1 GCA_013043915.1 Pseudomonadales bacterium | reverse complement strand
TCATCCAGTAGTCTCGCGTAAACGGGGTTGCTGGTAAACTCGTCGATGCTGCGTTCACGCAGAGCTTTAAACTCAACCATTTTGCTGAAAAATTCGCGTATATGTCGCTGCGGAACGATATCTTCCAGCGTGGTTGGTCGTTGCCGCAGGCGTTGAAGGACGGTTTGGCCAACAGCGCTGGCAATTTCAGGGATGGCCGCACGCAGTTGAAGTTTCATAGCATAAAAGCGCGCTGTTTCCTGAATCATCGACACGCTAACCACATCCCGTAGTCGTAGTTTATCTGCCTGTTGCAAGAGATCATCCAGCCCTGAAGCGATGAGTTCATTCAGCTGGGAGCCACTTAGTTCACGTACGGTAAATTTCACGTGGGCATCCAGCAGCGACTGGGCGAGAGGTGAAAGGGACATTCGCATGCTCCATGCAGTTTTAGTCAAACGTCATATGTCAGTCTGGGCCCATTCTAGCAGGAGATTATCGTCAAGGATTGACCGAACTGAAGATGTTGTGTAATGTATACATCAAACAATGACACATTTATATATGTACCATTTGTTGCGTAAAACATAAGGAGAGGACACATGACCGCCGTAACAGTTGCCCCGTGGCATGACTCAAAACGACTTGCCTGGTTACTAGCCATCCTGCCCATGATTCTGCCGCTATTGGCTATAGGATTGGGTGAGACTTATTTAAATCCAGTGGTTTGGTACTTAGGTCCCGTAGTTGTCTTCGTGGTCATTCCTTTGCTGGACTATTTTCTGGGTGAAGATACCAACAATCCGCCAGAGTCTGTGGTCGCAGGGCTAGAGAAAATCAAGTACTACCGCTATGCCGTCTATGCTGCAGTTATTATGGAATGGATTGGCGTGATGGCGTCAGCGTGGGTGATTGCGCATGAACATTTAGGCTGGGTCGCATACCTGGGTTTGTCACTGACCGTCGGATTTGCCACAGGTATTTCGATCAACACGGCGCATGAGCTGGGACATAAAAACAACAACGTGGAGCGTTGGTTAGCCAGACTGGCACTTGCGCCTACGTTTTATGGCCATTTTGTGGTGGAACATAATTACGGTCATCATTTGCGTGTGGCCACGCCTGAAGATCCGGCAACATCGCGTTTTGGTGAAACATTTTATCGATTCTTGCCCCGATCAGTTGTCGGTGGCATAAAATCAGCTTGGGACATTGAAGCGCAACGCTTACATCGGCGGGGGTATGGGGTATGGACCTGGCGTAATGAGCATCTACAGTCATGGGCGATCAGTGTCGTACTTTGGGGCGGACTGCTAGCTGCATGGGGCTGGGTGGTATTGCCATTCCTGCTTATACAGGGGTTCTATGGTTTTTCCCTGCTTGAGGTGGTTAATTATCTGGAACACTATGGCCTATTGCGCCAGAAGAGGCCTGATGGCCGATATGAGCGTTGCTCTCCAGAGCATTCCTGGAACAGCAATCATATAGTTACCAATGTATTTCTCTACCAGTTGCAGCGACATTCTGATCATCATGCCAATCCGACACGATGCTATCAGGCGCTGCGTCATTTTGAGACTTCCCCACAATTGCCCGCCGGATATGCCACGATGATCATGGCTGCATATGTGCCTCCGTTATGGTTTGCCATTATGAACCCTCGGGTGGCTCATCATTACGCTGGTCGAGTTGAAAGGGTTAATGTGCAGCCAGGCAAGGAAGTCTACGCTCGCCAGATTGTTGGATCGTTGCATGGCTGATCAGCGACAGCACTTTGATGGCGTTCTGACGTACAATCATGCTTTGTTTGCCATTGGGTATGGACATAGCCGGTGGTTACCGGAGCATGAGGTGGAGAATATGGGGCGAAGCGCTGGGGATGTGGATGCACTTAAGATGGAGTTCACCATTGATGAGCTTGCCCGTGCGGCAGGAACCACGGTACGTAATGTTCGAGCTTATCAGGATCGTGGCCTGTTGCCGCCGCCAGAGCGTCGAGGGCGTTCTGGTATCTACAACGGAGCTCATCTGGCTCGGTTGCGTCTCATCGGGGGCATGCTGGATCGAGGCTATACCCTCGCTAGCATCGGTGAATTGCTGGAGGCTTGGGTAGCAGGACGAGATATTGCTCAGGTTATGGGTCTTGAAGCAGCTCTGACCAGTCCATGGTCAGATGAAGTGGCTGAGTACATGAATCCTCTGGAGCTTATGCAGAAATTTCAGGGGCGTTTTACGCCTGAGGTCATGCAGCGAGCCATTGAGCTTGAGGTCATCATTCCTGAGCATGATCGTATCAAAGTGCCCAGTCCCCGGCTCTTGTCGGTGGGTTATGAACTTACTCAGTCGGGAATTCCTTTGGAAGAGACGTTGTCCATCGTTGCCCTGCTACGTACGAATGTCGAAAGGGCTGCTAATGAACTGGTTCAACGCGTAGCGACCTATGTTTTTGATATTCCTTATGGCCATAGTCTGCCTCCTCCTGAAGATGCCTCTAAATTAGCCGAGGTGATCTGGCGTTTGCGAGGTCAAGTCGATACGGCGGTTGCCGCCGAGGTGGCACGCGCCATGCAGCGTGCCCTGGAAAGCATTCTAGGTGATCGACTTACCAGCATTTATGAGCATCTTTACGGCCAAGAACCTCGCTGAACAGCAATATTTTATGGGGGTTGTGGGATGAGTGTCACAAAATATCACAAATACGACCCTTCTTTGCGTGACAAGGCGAGTGTTTGTGGCAAACTCGGGCATCGATATTCTTAAATTATGGATGCTGTGTCATGCGACATATCGTAAAATTGACTGGTTTCCTGACGATATTGATGATCTTCGGTTGTGCTTGGGCTCAGGATGTTACCCCGGTAAGTATTGCGGATCGTGCGAGTTCGGCTGTGGTTATGGAGGCGCTGAGCTTGATAGGTACGCCTTATCGTTATGCTGGAGATAGTCCTGAAGCGGGATTTGACTGCTCAGGTTTTGTTTCTTTTGTCTTCCAGGATGCGCTGGATCGTCATTTGCCGCATTCTGCTGATGAAATTTTTCATGCTGGTAGCAAAGTGCACAGAGATGAGTTGCGTGCGGGTGACGTGTTGTTCTTTCATATCGGTCATCACGGCCACAAGATCAATCATGTCGCCCTGTATATTGGTGACGGTCAGTTTGTACATGCTCCTACCTCGGGGTCAACAGTTCGTGTTGACAAGCTCAGCGACTCATACTGGCAGCGCTATTATCGTGGAGCGCGCCGTTTGATTAATGATCAGGTAGCTCTGCTTGCTCCGATCAGCAGTGATGCGGTGACTACAGGCGCCTCCCTGTGACGGTGCTGGATGAGCTTCTGGCAAGAACAGTTCATTCGCATCTAATTGAAATGCCTGGTGCTTGGGGACAAGGCCGTGCGGTTTATGGTGGTCTCGTAGCAGCCCTGATGATGTCCAGACTGCAGAGTGGGGTTGCGGTTGGACAGGTGTTGCGAGCCATGAGCCTGTCTTTTGTCGGTCCGGTCAATGAGGGGGTAGCTGAACTTCATGTAGAGGTTTTACGCCAAGGTAAGTCTGTGACACACCTTTCCTGCCGATTACTTCAGGAGCAGGATGTACGCTGTGTCATGCTGGCATGTTTTGGACATGGGCGTATATCACAGATCTTATTGAAACCCACGGTGATGCCGGTAGCGGCTGATCCGGCTAGTTTAGCTGTTTTGCCTCATATTCCTGGGGTTATGCCTGAGTTTACCCAGTGGTTCGATTACCGTTACGTCGATGGCGATCCTCCTTTTTCCAATAGCCGTCAAGGAGTACTTGGTGGCTGGATACGCCTGCAGGAGCCAGGGTCTGCTTTCTCCGCTGCTCACCTGCTAGCCTTGATCGATGCTTGGCCTCCTGCTGTTCTTCCCATGTATCCTGGCCCTGCACCTATCTCCACCATGACCTGGAGTGCTGAGTTCCCTGACTTGCCTCAAGGTTTAAGTGCCAGCCAATGGTTCCGGTATCGGGCTGACTCAGGGATGAGCGCAGCTGGCTATGCGGCTACTCACGCGGGCATCTGGACAGATCAGGGGAAACTGCTGGCGATCAGCCATCAATCGATTGCTGTGTTCCGTTAAGGCTCGGGATTAATTTTAGGACTGTCAAGATGCGCCTAACCAAGACAGGAACAGTTAATTCAGACGGATGAAGTGTGAGTTAAGTCAGATAAAGCGATCAGCATCTGGGTGTATGCATGGGGGGGGGGGAATTACCACACCCTTAGTTCGAGCGTAATTCAAAGAGAGGTATAAGCGATCTGCACTCATTCCAGAGGTCTTCTATTTACGATGCCATGGGTCTCAATAAGGGCAGTTTACGGGGTGACATTCCTTGTGGTCGTGCTATTTGTATAGCATAGCGTTGGACCCCGTAGGCATGTAGCTTGTGGACCAGCTGTCGCAAATCCTCAATTTCGAATAAGTTCCAGAGTACGGTAGTGCGGCATTCATAAGCGATTCCATGGGACAGCAGGATTTCTAGGCTACGCCAGTTGACTGAGCCGCTGTTGCTGACCCCGGTGATGATTTCACAAGATTCAGGGAGTGCCTTGATATCAAAGCCGACCCAGTCGACGAGCCCTAGTATGTTTGCAAAAGAGCGCGGGCGGATACCTGCGGTATGTAAGCCTACACGAAACCCCAAGGATTTAACCCGGGTTATGGCCTCAGCTAAGCTATTTTGTAGGGTGGCTTCGCCACCACTAAACACCACAGCATCCAGCAAACCCTGTCTTCTTAACAAAAAACTTTCTATATTCTCCCAAGCATGCAGGACTTTTGAATCAGGTGCCCACAAATGCGGATTATGGCAATACTGGCAACGCCATGGACACCCCTGACAAAAAAGTACACAGGCTAAATGGTCAGGGTAGTCCACGGTACTCATAGGAATCCAGCCACCTATCCGCAGGGGGATGTTCACTGCGAGTGCTGTTTATGAACAGGGGTTTCCGAGAAGTGACAACGATCGCGATGCTCTGACTGTTTGCCAGGATTAAATGCAGTGACGGGACGGTGATATCCCATGACACGCGTCCAGACTTCACAGCGTTGTCTTTCATTGTCTGTGAGGGGGGGAATGGTTTTCAAACTATGTACTCCTGTAAGTTGGGTAAGTGTGTGTGGGGGGGGGGTTAGGCTAGGGCCTGTTGTTTGGTCGCTTTCAATGCCAGCAAACGTTCATCGCAGCGTGGACAGAATTCATGCTCACCATCAAGATAGCCATGCACCGGACATATGGAAAATGTGGGGGTAATGGTCAAGTACGGCAGACGAAAGCGGCTTAAAGCATTGCGAACTAGGTTTTTGCATGCCTTAACAGAAGAGATTCTCTCCGCCATATAGAGGTGTAAAACGGTGCCTCCGGTGTATTGGCACTGCAGAGCATCCTGTAACTCAAGGGCCAGGAATGGGTCGTCAGTGTATCCCACCGGTAGTTGCGATGAATTCGTGTAGTACGGTGCCTGTTCGGTGCCTGCTTGAATGATCCCCGGGTAGCGGCGTTGATCTTCCTTGGCGAAGCGGTACGTAGTGCCTTCGGCTGGAGTGGCTTCAAGATTGTACAGATGTCCTGTTTCTTCCTGAAAGCGAACTAAGGCAGCGCGTATATGATCCAGAGTTTCCATGGCTAATTGGCGGCCATTTTCACTCTCAAGGCCGTAGCTCGCTTGGGTGAAGTTCAAAACCATTTCATGAAGACCATTCACGCCTATGGTGGAGAAATGATTGCGCAAGGTTCCAAGATAACGCTGTGTATAGGGATACAGGCCTGCATCCATAAAATGTTGAATGACCTTGCGCTTGGTTTCCAGACTATCTTTAGCAAGCTCCAGAAGTTGATCAATACGGGCGAGTAATCCGGGTTTGTTATTGGCGAATAGGTAGCCTAGTCGTGCACAATTTAAGGTGACTACGCCCAAGGAACCGGTTTGTTCGGCCGAGCCAAAAAGACCATTGCCACGTTTGAGTAATTCACGGACATCAAGCTGAAGGCGGCAGCACATGGAACGAACCTGATTAGGCTGCATATCAGAATTGAGAAAGTTCTGAAAATAAGGCAGGCCATAGCGTGCCGTCATTTCAAACAAAAGGTCAGCATTTTCACTGTCCCAGGGAAAGTCATGGGTGATATTGTAGGTCGGGATGGGAAAGGTAAATATGCGTCCCAAGGCATCTCCTGTCTGCATGACATCAAGATAAGCTCGGTTGATTAGATCCATTTCAACTTGCAGATCGCCGTAGCAAAAGGGCATGGGCTGGCCACCGATCACGGGGACCTGTTCACGCAGATCCTCCGGGCAGACCCAGTCAAAGGTCAGGTTGGTAAAGGGGGTTTGTGTTCCCCAGCGTGAAGGCACGTTCAGGTTGTAGATAAATTCTTGTAATGACTGTCGAACCTGAGCATAGTCAAGATTATCTTTGCGAATATAAGGAGCTAGGTAGGTGTCAAAGGAGCTGAAGGCCTGAGCGCCAGCCCACTCATTCTGCAGGGTTCCCAGAAAATTCACCATCTGTCCAAGGGCGCTGGAGAAGTGTCGGGGCGGCCCGGCTTCTACGCGTCCAGCAACACCATTTAATCCCTCGTGCAGCAGAGTTCTCAGAGACCAGCCGGCACAGTAGCCAGCCAGCATGTCCAGATCATGAATATGTAAATCGGCATGGCGATGTGCAGTTCCGATCTCTGGAGTGTAGACCTCATCCAGCCAATAGTTGGCAGTTACCTTGCCTGATACATTCAGGATCAATCCTCCCAAGGAATAACCTTGGTTGGCATTGGCACGAACCCGCCAGTCTGCACGTGACAGGTATTCATTCATGGATGCGGCGACATCCACCAGCGTTTTGCGATCGCGGCGCATGCGACTATGCTGTTCACGATAGACGATATAGGCGCGTGCTGTTCGGTGGTGACCGGCCTCCATGAGCTGCTGTTCAACGAGGTCTTGTACGTACTCGACTTCGATGTGATCATTGCCAATTAAACGCGCCAGAACCAGTTGAGTTAATAGGGTGGCCTGATGGTCATCAAACTCCTGCGTTGCTATGC